>CBIMFG010000758.1:0-3544 GCA_966243125.1 uncultured Niastella sp. | reverse complement strand
TATTTCTTTACGCAAAGCCAGGATCTCTGACTGGCGTTTGGTGGCCACAAATGAGCGCATGGTACCCTCAATGGTGCGGGTGAGTGCCTGCATCAGATCGCGCTCGCTCAGGAATTTGAACGCTACTTTTTTAATGGTTTCCTCATCGGAATTTTGTACGGCGTACAACAACATGCTTTTAAAGTATACATTGGCCTGATCGGCAGTAACAGCCTGAAATTCCATCTCCACCGAACGGTTTTGGATACTCACCTTGCGATTGATCTGTTCCAGAAAGGGTATTAAAAAATTCAGACCAGGCCTTAATACGCGGCGATAGCTGCCAAACATGGTAACCACCCCAATAAATCCCTGGTTTATGGTTTTTAATCCTGCAAACAAAAAGAGGACGATTATAATGACCCACCAATAGGACGCTAGCAAATCCATAGAATTAAATTTTAATGAAAGATAGGTATAAGTTAACGAGTTGACAAGTTGACCAGTTAACAAGTTAACGAGTAAGAAGGGGCTTATGAGGATTAAAGTGGCAGGTTGATAGGGTTAAAATAGTTGAAAGGTTTGATAGAGGAAGGCCTCGACGAGGTGTATTTGCTTGCAGCTTGCAGCTTACAGCTTGCGGCTTGAAGCTGACTTCCGTAACTTTACACCAATGAGCTCAACCAATCAATTCGACATCATAATCGTAGGCGGTGGCCCCATTGGGCTGGCCTGTGCCCTGGAAGCAAAGAAAGCGGGTTTGCACTATTGTATTCTGGAAAAAGGCTGTCTTACCAATTCACTGTACAACTACCCCATAAATATGACCTTTTTTTCTACTTCAGAAAAACTGGAAATAGGCGGTATTCCCTTTGTAAGTACAAATATAAAACCTACCCGGCCCGAGGCACTGGAATATTACCGCCGGGTAGCTACCAGCAATAACATCAACATTCACCTGCAGGAAGAGGTAAAGGTTATTTCTCCGCTCGATGGCAAATACCAGATCATCACTTCCAAACAAACCTATATTGCCCGGTTTATAGTGATAGCCACAGGGTTTTATGATATCCCCAATACCATGAACATTCCTGGCGAAGACCTGCCTAAAGTGGTTCACTATTATAAAGACCCGCATTTTTATGCCATGCAAAAAGTAGTAGTGGTGGGCGCCAACAATTCGGCGGTTGATGCCGCCCTGGAAACCTGGCGCAAAGGGGCTGAAGTAAGCATGGTAATTCGCGAAGAAGGGGTTGGCAAACGGGTAAAATACTGGGTAAAACCCGATATGGAGAACCGCATTAAGGAAGGTAGTATAACCGCCTATACCCATTCCACGTTAATGGCCATTCGCGAAAAAGAAGTAGATATTCTTACCCCCAACGGCATAGTTACCATCGAGAACGATTATGTGATTGCCATGACCGGCTACCAGCCTAATTTCAATTTGTTACGTGATACAGGCATTCAGTTATCGAACGATGAAGTGCTGCAACCTGCTTACGATCCCGAAACCATGGAAACCAATTTACCCAATATTTACCTGGCCGGTGTTGTTTGCGGTGGTATGAATACGCATGTGTGGTTTATTGAAAACAGCAGGGTGCATGCGGAGATGATTATGAAGGCAGTGAAGAAGAAAGCATAAATATCAAATATTGAATATTAAATTTCGAATGTTGAAGTGAAAGCAAAGCTCCTTGTATTTCACTTCAACATTCAATATTGGACATTCGATATTCAATATTTTACCCTCACTCTCTTCTATAAACAAATATCTCCACCCTCCTATTCATCTTCCTCCCCGAAGACGTTCTGTTACTGTGATCTTCAGACATATTTACAACTATGTTGATCTGTATCAATTATATTTCCATACATTTGCATATCAAAAAAACTCTATATACTTTTGATCCCAGCTTATTTCTGCCACAATCCTTCGAAACTCCAGCACATTACATCATAGCCGCTCAAGATATTTTTCATTCATCCTTTTGAAGACCTGCAATTAGTCTTTTCTATTTGAAAAGCAAAATCCTCCAATTCCTCTGGAGCCACCCCAAATTTTCTTCATCCAAAACAAATGAAATGAAAAAGATCTACTCTTTTATCTTAATGACTGTTATTGCCCTTACCGTAAACGCTCAATTAGTTATCAGAGAAAACTTCACCGACTACACAAACGGAAACCTTGATATTCAGGGCGGTTGGGTTCCCGGAACCGGCACACCAGATGTTCAGGTAAACAATGCCAATCAGTTGTATTATCCTTCTTACGTGAGTGGCACCCGGTATATCTCAGTTACCAACCAAGATGGTAAAGATCCTTATAAGCCATTTTCAACTCCAATCACTCTTCCCAACAATACCAACCGGTTTATCTATATGTCTTTTGTGGTTAGGGTATCATCAACCACACCCACAGGTTCAGCTCAAAGCATTTCATTACAAAACACAGCAAACGCCTTCAATATTGCCCGTTTTTACATTGAAAAAAATGCAGCTAATGCCGTTCAATTTGGGATAAGCGTTGGCAGTGAGTTGCCGGCAGTTACCGGTTTCAACTATGCATTAAACACCACTTATTTGATCGTGATCAGGTATGATGTAGTAAGTGGTAATAATAACGACAATGCTTATTTATGGGTAAACCCCAATACTGCTTCAGAGCCTACACCTGGTTCTGCCAATGCTTCGCACCTTGTCAGTAATGGTGAAGTAAACTATGGCAGCCCGCTGAATGCTTTACGCATCACGCAAAGTGGGGCCACCTCACCAATTGCCGATTATGATGGTTTTCTGGTAGCACATGGTGCTTCTTCTGCAGAAGCATGGACAGCACTGAGCCCTGTAGGTGCATCGTTGCCAATCGTTCTTTCCAGCTTTAATGCAGCTAATGAAGGATTGAGCACCAAACTCATTTGGAATGCAGCCGAGGAAAGCGACCTGGCCAACTTTGTAATTGAAAAAAGCACTGATGGCAGAACGTTCACTGCTATTGGCACCGTAAAAGCTACCAATCAAAAAGCCTATAGCTTTATTGATGGTTCAGCCGGTGACAACAGCTACTACCGGTTGAAAATGGTTGACATCGACGGCACATTTAAATACAGCTATGTAGTTAGCATAAAGAGTAAACAGATCGCTAATATTTCTCTGTCGCCCAACCCGGTTAAAAATAACCTCATTATTCAGCACCCTAAAGTAATTACGGAAAGCAATATTCAAATTATAAGCGCCAATGGTCAATTGGTTAGAAATATCAGACTGGCATCCAATGCAGTTTTATCTTATGTTGATATGAGCGGTTTCACAAGTGGACTTTACCACATTGTTTACAAGAGTGGTTCAGATATGTTTACAAAAACGGTAATTAAACAGTAAACGTAGGAGCACCATTTAATCAAAAGTCATCTCGATTATGTCGGGATGACTTTTTCCTTTATAGCAAGTGAGTGGTCAGTGGTCAGTGGTCAGTGGTCAGTGGTCAGTGAGCTCGCTATTTTTCAAACAGTCAAATAATCGGAGGCCTACTCACCACTCACTACTCACTACTCACTACTCA
>CBIMFG010000757.1:0-3545 GCA_966243125.1 uncultured Niastella sp. | reverse complement strand
AACGCTTTTCCTACGGTTTTTCGATTGGCAGAAGCTACGGCATTCAGTAATTCATCGCATGTCTTGTATTCAAATGGATCCTCGTCCAGGTGCTTTTTAATGGAAGCAACATCATTCAATACATACAAGCTGTAATTGTCGTTTGACATAATAAGATAGGTTTTATCTTTTCAATCAATTAGTACGCGCTTATTACAAATACAGGACTTGTTGCACGGGCCTAAGAATTGGTTTCTTAAACCGGCCACATTGCTTTGAACACGCTGCAATTAGCTTTAAAGTCGGTTTCTGGTGGCGTAGCAGATTAGTAATGTCTCAACGTAAGTAGATCCTGGCATTAGGCATCAGGTCAGCAATTATTATAAATAGTAGTATGGATGGGCGCTAAAAATCTGCTTGGCTTGGTCGGGGGTAATCTTCAGGCAAGTTACATCGCCTGATTTTATATTTTTCAGCGATTACTTTACTTTTTGTATAATGCCTTCATACTTTGCACAATTTGATTTCCATTCAGTGCGCCAATTAATTGTCCAAGTGGTGCCGAAGGGAGATGGGTAAAAATATGCTTATGAAACAAAAAAAAGACGATTGGTACTTTACGCTCGTTACTTATAGGAAATACTTTACATTCGATGCCGTGTTGAAAGAGAAAAAGTATAATACGCTGAAGGCCTTGATTGAACTGGGACAAATCAAATCTTTTGAGGAATTCCCTGAGCATGTGCCGTACAGCATCCTGGCAAAGGATGCTGGAATTAACCGGGAAAGAATGAAGTATTTGTTAACGATAGATAAAGCGGATATAACGGTTGCCGAAATAATTAAAATAGCGAGGGTCATTGATATTAAGCCTACTTTATTATTAGATCTGTTGAAATAATAAAATTCCATTCCTTAAATCAAACACCTCAATAGTTATTGATAGGAGAGGCCTTTCGACTGTTGGGGAATTGACGGTCATTCTGGACTTGATCCAGAACTATCTCACAAACACTAAAATAAAATTAGACTTGTTTGTAATCTACCAGGTGGCGCAAAGCGCCTTACCTGTTAGGAACTGGCGCGACGTCTAATTCTATTGAACGAGGTAAAAACCTCGTTCAATAGGTTGATCAATTTATCTTCGGGTCTTTTTCATTGTAACTTTTAATCCGGTATGATCAAAGTACTTTCCGTCGAAATTAAAGCGGAAGACATTTTGAACCTGCCGAATTGTGTTGAGTACACGAAGCTTGCTCGAATACGTCTCTGTGCTGCAGGCTATCATGCGGCCGAAGTCATTGATAATATACCAGTAAAACTCCTCCTTTGGTCCTTCCAGGTAATTTACTGTTTTTTTGTCCACATGAACACCTGTCTCGTTTTTGGCTTGTTTAGCAGAGAGTTTTGTTATTCTACCCATAGAAATTGATGGACTGTTAAGTCAGTCCCTACTTTATGAGTGCTAACCGAAACAAAAAATATACGAAGCGTACTATTTTTAGTTCATAAGGAATAAGAGCATAATTATAGGTACCACTGAAAATTATAACGTTATTTGTAGCATCCCGTAGGGCAATGTCATCAGGACATAATTGCCGAAGGCAATTTTCTTTACGTCCTTTATACCTGCACCCACAACATCTTCTATAAATAAACATCTTGCATTATCGCCCAACGCCCGAAATGCTTTTATTAAAAACAGGAATACTACCCGATAAAATCCTCCTTGCGTCCCTTGCGAACTACTTTGCGCACCTTGCGATACCCTTTCTGATTGCCGACAGGCAATGCTCGTCACTCAGGCGGGATAGCCTGTTAATCCACCGCCTATCTCGTCCTGAAATCACTTTACTGCTATTTTTTGTGATTATCTGTCCTTTTGTTGCACGCACAGTGCAATATCTTCCCACAGATACTGCACTTTTTCCCCAGTCATAGAGCAGTATAAAGACAGGTAAATAGCTAAAAGTCCTGGATCCCACTCTTATTCTGAATCAAAGCTTCTCTCTTTAAAATTATCTTCTATAAGGGGAGCCGCATAGTACATTTTATCGTTAGATTTTTAGTGGTTGGCATCCCGTACTTAGCAATGAATATTTATAGACGCAGGAATGTAAGGTGTAAACAAAAAGCCCCAATGTAGAAACACCGGGACTTCTGGTTAACAGCTCTGATTAGTATTTTTTACCTTTTACTTGGTGTCGTGGTCATTTCCGTGAAATATGTTAAAGTTTTTTATTTTGAATAAGATTAGCTGCTTTAATAAGACATAGTATGTTCTGGTGTGTATAAAGTACCTGCAGTTCGCTCATATTCTCAGGATAATCGCCTGAATAGGCGATACCAGCTTCCAGCCAGTCAGTTAGTTCCCTGGTGATATAAACCATAGGAAACTCCGCAAAGAAACCGGCTATCACCTGCATGGGGTCGGAAGTCTCAGCCTGGCTAAGAAGTCTGGGCTCATCATTTTCAGTAACATGCTTTTTTACATCTTCTTTTTCTATATTCTCAGTGTAAATAATGAATAACGCTTCAACCAATACCTGTAGTCGATCTTGGAATAAAAGCAAATTTTTTCGTTGCTCGCCCTCTTCGTAATTGGATGTATCAGTTGAGAGTGCAACTAACAACCAGTCACGTAATTGGTCCCGGAGAAAGGGCAGTGATTCGTTTTTGAATACTTCCGTTATTACATACATAGGATTTTCACTAACAAATTCAATAAGCATTTTGGGCTTGTTAAATTTGTTAACGTCGCTTTCTGTGGTAGACCTTAAAATTTGTAAACCGGTGCTTTCCATTATATCTACTGACTGTGATATTTCAGGTTGGATGCCTTGCTTTAGCTTCCTTTTTTCCAAGTTTTGGAGACGCTTGTGCAACTTTTTCTTCATTACATACGCCGCCTCAATAATAGTCTCTATTTTTTCATAAAAGTAAATATGATCGATACGTGCATAGGCATCAGTCGCTATAACGCCTTCACTGGAGATGGCTTCGGTTAACCACTTCCATAAAATCTGCCGGACCTCGTTTAAATGGAAGCATTCAAAAAAATCATCCAGTACGGGTAAAGGATCTTGTTTTTGCTCTTTAGTAAGCCGTAATGGTTGATTATACCATTGAGGATGACTGTTGTGGGTTTTCCCACAAAAGGATATCCCAGGACGGGAATTGGTTAATGGCTCATTCATGAGAAATAATTTAAGGTTGATAAGGAAAAAAGCGAATACCTCTCCTAGTGAGCGAAGTACTCCCAATAATTAGTTACATCCAGATGTTTAAAACAGATGTAGCCTTCTGTTACATAAAAATACTAAAAGTTTTAATTGATACACGTATGTGTGTCAAAAATATTTTCAGATTCGCGGAATTTCCCGGCATGGAACAATGGGAAAAGGAATATACTAAGCTGAAGCTGGCTACTTGCATTAGAAAGGTTTTAAAAGAAAATAGGTTGACGGGTACGCAGAACCAGAGTAAAGGGGTAGAAGATTTATCGCTTGTTGATTCTATGAGACAGGTTGGGGCCGCCTCAGGTTTAAGCTTCACGATAATACAAG
>CBIMFG010000756.1:0-3546 GCA_966243125.1 uncultured Niastella sp. | reverse complement strand
AAGTAAACACGCGATAAACAACACGTTTGTTATCACTCAACATACCACATAGCGTACAACCCGCACCCACTGCATGTTTCAACTGATGTAAAAAATCAAAACATACATGCGTATGTCATCGGTGAGATATAAAATCATGTTCAGCATTGCACTTAACGATGAAATAAGCCATCGCTTTTCCCCATTACATAAAAAAAATGTGAATAAAATTTATTAGAATATTTTTTCAGATAGAAAAAATTATTTTTAATATTGTGGAGGGAAATTTATTTCCCGGTACTTACTAACCCATCCATATAATAAATCTCCCGGTTCACCGGGAGATTTTCATTTGTATGCATCGCTACTTTATCATCTACAAACCATACCAGGTATTATCACAGTTTACTTCTGAAGAAGGCAAACACACATTGAAAACGTTCTTTACTGTACCTGCAGATGTGTATGCAGTAGGCCGGTTAGATTATGACAGTGAAGGAATATTGATACTTACCAATGATACTTCGTTAAATCATCGCCTGTTGAATCCTTCTTTTGCACACGAAAGGGAATATTGGGTGCAGGTTGATGGCGATATTAATGATAAAGCAATACAACAATTACAATCGGGCGTTACCATAAGCATCAACGGGTTAAAATACCGCACGCGGCCATGTAAAGCAACGCGTTTTGCCCACACACCAACAATACCCGAACGCAATCCACCCATTCGTTATCGTAAAGACATACCTACCAGCTGGGTTAAATTAGTTTTAACAGAAGGAAAGAACCGCCAGGTTCGAAAAATGACAGCTCAAACCGGTTTTCCTACCCTTCGGCTGATCCGTTATCGCATTGCCGGCATCACTTTAGATGGTTTATTACCCGGTGAAATGCGTGAAATGAATAAAAATGATATCTATACGCACCTATTTGGATGAAAGTTTAAAGTTTAAGGTATAAGGTCGTAGTATTTTGAGGTTCACAATTAATAGGGAAGCCCCGAATTCGGGAACCCACCTTAAACCTTATACTTTATACCTTCACCCTTATACTTTCAACCTTAAACCAGAATTCGTTACCTTGCTAAAAAAAGGTACATTATGCTGAAATCAATGACCGGCTTTGGAAGAAGTGAACAAACCGTGGGAGATAAAACCTTCCTGGTTGATATTAAATCACTGAATGGAAAACAATTTGAACTGTCGCTAAAGATCCCGGCTTTCCTGAAGCCTTTTGAGTTTGATATTCGATCGTTGTTGTCTAAAAAACTCGGAAGAGGTACCATTGATTGTACCATCAGCCTCAAAGAAAGCGGCGCCGCCAAACCCGTAAGCATAAATACCGACCTGGCTAAAGCCTATTACCAACCCATTGCCGAATTATCAAAGGCATTGAACCTTGACCCCTCTCATATCTTAAGCACCCTTATTAAATTACCTGAAGTGATAACACCTACCGGTGATACCTTAACCGATGACGAGTGGGCGCAATTTCAGAAAGTAATTGAAGCCGCTATCACCAACCTTACCACACATCGCCTGGAAGAAGGTAAAATCATGGAAGCCGATCTGTTGTTGCGCATAAGCAATATTCAAAAACAACAGGATATTGTTGCTACTCTGGAACCTTTGCGTAAAACAAAGATCCGCGAAGGGTTAACCAAAGTGTTGGAAGACAATGTGGGGAAAGAAAACTACGATCCCAACCGTCTGGAACAGGAGTTGATCTACTATATCGAAAAAATAGACGTTAGTGAAGAACAGGTTCGCCTTACTACCCATTGCGAATATTTTAAAACCATTTTGAACGAGCCTGAAGAAAGTAAAGGTAAAAAGCTGTCGTTCGTGTTGCAGGAAATTGGCCGCGAAATTAATACCACCGGCGCTAAGGCCTACGATTCTTCTATTCAGAAGTGCGTGGTGTTAATGAAAGACGAGCTGGAAAAAGCAAAAGAACAAGTACTGAACGTACTGTAAAAGTATAAGGTCTAAAGTTCAAGGTTTAAGGTCGTTGTGTTCTGAGGCTCGCGATCAATAGTGAATTCCCGAAATTCAGAAACCCTCCTTAAACCTTATACCTTATACCTGAAACCCTATCTTTGTAAAAACATTTCTTTTGAAAAAAAGTATCCTCTTCTTACTTCTTATATCGTACCTCCTCGTTCCCGCTTGTGGTAAAGTAGATGTTTTTGAAAGGAATGCCACCATACCCCAGCAGTCCTGGAGCAGTAATTTTAAGCCAGAAATAGCCTTCATTATAAAACCCGAGGACACAACAAGCCGGTACAATATCTTTATCGTTATCCGGCATACAGATGCCTACCGCTATAAAAACATCTGGATCAATATAAATACCGAATCACCCGGTGGCGTTGTCAATAATCAGCCGCTGAACCTGCAACTGGCTACTGATAACAAAGGCTGGCTGGGCAGTGGTATGGACGATATTTTTGAACACCGTATTCAAATTACTCCGCCGCAAAATCCCGAACGGCTAAGCGCAGGTATTTATCGCTTTAAACTGGAAAACATTATGCGGGAAGACCCCTTGAAGAACGTAATGAATGTTGGTATCCGGCTCGAAAAAGCACAATAAGTGGACGTATTTACAAAAAAGCGACTGGCTACTGCCAGTATTGTATACTGGTTATTGCTGGGTTACATAGTGGTAGCACTGGTATGGTGGTTTATTGCGCTCGAAAAACAAAATCATCTGGCAGCGTCCTACAAGATCAGCGAGTTGAAAATGGACGATCCTGGTTTTCAAAGTAAATACCAGGCCATTGCAGAAGCCCGTCACATTAAAGACATCCAGTATATTGGCGAAGGCTCTATTTTCCTCATTGTTATACTAACTGCTTCCATCTTTGTTTACCAGGCCGTACGCCGGCAGATCCGTTTACAAAACCAGCAGGAAAATTTTATGATGGCCATAACGCATGAGTTAAAAACACCCATTGCTATTGCCAAGCTGAACCTGGAAACCCTGCTCAAATATTCCCTGCCCGAAGAAAAGAAACAAAAAATGCTGCAGGCTACCCTGCAGGAAACCAACCGGCTCAATACCCTCGCCAGCAATATTCTGGTATCATCACAACTTGAAGGCGGGCGCTACCGCATTTCAAAAGAAGAACTGGAGCTGTCAGACCTGGTAAAAACAGCTTATAACGACTTCCGCAACCGGTTCCCCGACCGGCAATTTCACAGCGAAATAGAACCGGAAATAGATATTGACGGTGACTCCTTACTGTTACAGATCCTGGTGAGCAATTTGATTGAAAATGCCATCAAATATTCTCCCAAAGAAGGTATAGTTACCTGTAAACTGAGTCAAAAGAACAGAACTATTCTTTTACAGGTACAGGACGAAGGCGCTGGTATACCCGACGATGAGAAGAAACGGGTGTTCGAAAAGTTCTACCGCATAGGTAATGAAACCACCCGTACCACCAAACCCAAGTGATTGGGTCTTTACCTTAGTAAAAATATTGTAGAAGATCATCACGCACACAACAAGGTGACTGATAATTTACCAAGAGGAAGTAATTTTATGGTAAGTTTTACC
>CBIMFG010000755.1:0-3549 GCA_966243125.1 uncultured Niastella sp. | reverse complement strand
TAACTGCCAGGCCTGTTTACCAGATACCCTATTTGATAGGAGGGGCCAGGCCATTCTATGGTATTATCGGGATGATATTCATACACCTGTTTGTTGTTGGCTGAGCCAAAGCATACAATAGCTTTATCATGCAGGCCAAAGGTGGCCGGGCCCCATTGGTTTGCGCCGGGAAAATTCGCCTTTTTGATCCATACGCTACCATCAAATTCCCACAGTTCATTGGAGCTGCCACCGGTGGTCATAAAGCCGCATACCACAAAGGCACGATCCTGAATAGTGAACGCAGAAGAAGTACGGCGGGGTGAACCCGGGATGGAGGCTTGTGCTGTCCATCCGTTTGTTGCCGCATCGTATTGCCAGCAATCATTGGCATTGGCGCCGCCGTTTAACCAGCCGGTTGCCACAAATCCTTTGTTGTTTATGCTGAACGCTACGGGCTCTCTGCGGCCGGTACCGGGAAAAGGCGCAATGGCCGTCCAGGTATCGGTTGCCGCATCGTATTTCCAGAAGTTTAGCGGATAGCCGCCTGCATTTTGCCCCAACCCCACATAACCCAACCCATTAACTGCAAAACCGGTTGCCGCTGTGGTGGCGCCACCGGCATAGTTGGCTTTTGTTGCCCAGGTATTGGTAAAGGGATCATATTCGTACCAGTCGGCCAAATTGGTGCCCGACCTGTTTCCCAAGCCTACGTACCCTTTATTATTCATGGCAAAGCCAGTGGCAAATACGCGACCGCCGCCCGGTACATCAGCCTTTTGCGACCAGGTTTCCGTAGCCTCGTCATACTCCCATAAATCTGACAGGAATGTGCCGCTGATGGTACCTGTTCCAATGTATCCCTTTGAGCCAATGCTAAAGCCAATGCCCTCTGTACGGGCCGATGCTGCGGTAAAGTCAGGCTTTCTTACCCAAACATCTCCGGCATCTGCATACAGGGTAAGGCTTTGTCCCCGGCACAATACCGGCGTATCGGATGCAATCACGGGTGGAAACCATTTTTCTTTGATCACTACCGGATCAGACGTTTGCGTACAAGCGCCGCCGTCGGTAACCGTAACGGTATAGGTGCCTGCACCCACTATTATGGACGCGGTGTTCGTTGCACCGGTTGACCAGGTATAGGTAAGCGTTGGGTCCTGTTTAATAGTTAAGGTGGTTGTTCCGCCCGGGCATACCGTGGCGGCCTTACTGATCACAACAGGTTTTATGCATTGCGCATTTATTTGTTGCAAAGACAACAAACAGGTAATGCATAGGACAAACAGGTCAGCGTAAAGCTTTTTCATGTGGTTGGGGGGGAATGTTGATGTTAGTTGGGTTCAGGGCAGGTTACAGCACCTGCAGTTGCTTCAGTTCTTCGGTTGAAACAGTTGGCGGAAAAATGTTTTTTTGCAGTTTTCCTACTACATAACCGGCCACTTTACTGGCGGCTGCTGCGGTAGTAAAACCAGTATTACCGGGTTGGCCGGGAATGGTTTGCTGATGGATCATTTTTTTTGCACCCGAATAAATATCATAGCCAAAGCTGTTGTTGGCTTGTTTAAAAACCTGGTAATGATATGTTTTGGCAACTGGAGTCGTATCGGCGCCGGAAAGCGGTGGAGTGAAAAATGCGTCCGCTGGTTTGGGAAGGATATTGCTGGCCGAAATAACGCTACATAAACCAGTGCATACAATCAGGGTAACCAATTTTTTCATGGGGGTTAAATTGATGTTGTAAGCTGCTGATAAACAGCAATGAACGGTTGTTTATAAAAACTGATGCAAGTTAATTAGAGAAACGATATATATAAATGAAAAGTATGCGAATAGCGGGGAGCTGTATGCAAAAGGCCACAATTTGTATGTAAAAAAGGGCCGTGGCCTAAAATGTATAAATTATGTCCTTTAAGACAAGGGAAACAGTTACTAGTTTTGTGCTATGGCAAAGGATCTTACAGATGGCCACGGCCATCCCGAAAAAAAACGGGTAGTAATTGTTACTATCAGTAACAATATGCTCATTCTTTTTGCCGGACCTGCGGATGTATTTTATAGTGCCAACCGGTTTTTACAAGCTCGCGGCATTCCCGGTGGGTACGAAGTGGTAATAGCCGCTGCTACACCTGATAAAAAGATAGATACCGGAACTGGCATGAGTATGGTGTGCGATCAGGCGGTAATGGATATTAATACGCCTATTGATACGCTTATTATAGGCGGTCATGATGCCCGTGAAGCCAGTCAGCCGGCCCTGTGCCCATTTTACGATTGGTTAGCTACCCGCAATGAACACAATACGCGGCGGATCGCTTCCATTTGTGGTGGCGCTTTTGCCCTGGCAAAAGCCGGTATGTTAAACGGGCGAAAAGCAACCACGCATTGGTTTCATGCTGAAAGATTAAATAAAGAATATCCCGAAATACAGGTTAATTCAGATCCTTTGTATACCCAGGACGGACATGTATATACTTCCGGCGGTGGATCATCGGGGATTGACCTGGCGATTGCCATGGTTGAACAGGATTTTGGTAAAGCCATTGCCAGCAGTGTTGCCAAAAGACTCGTTTTCTATATGAACAGACCCGGTTACCAGTCGCAGTTTGGCAATCTGTTGCCAACTTATGAACCGCAGCACATTGCGCAAAAAGCGCAAACCTGGCTGAGCGAACATTTGCACGAGAAACTGGATGTTAACCAGGTGGCGGAATACATGAATATGAGTACCCGGAATTTTACCCGCGTGTTTACCAAACAAACCGGTATGCCGCCGGCAAAATTTATAGAAAAGCTAAGAGTTGAAGCAGCGCGCAAATACCTCGAAGACACTGATATTTCATTGGAACGAATTGCTGAGCTCTGTGGTTTGGGTGGATTGGTATCCATGCGACGAACGTTTCTGCGGCACCTTATGACCACGCCTTCTGATTACAGGCGTTCGTTCAGGACCTCCCTGCGGGAAGCTTAACACCATTTATTTGAATAATATTTTGAACCCTGCCTTCGGGGGTATGGGGAATTTATACTCGTAACTAAAAGTATACCGGTTGGTATAAAGTAGACATATGACACCGCTAAGAAAAAACCTGCTGATCATAACCGTATTACTGGCTGCAGTAATGGAGTTGATTGATGCTACCATTGTAAACGTGGCGCTGTCGCATATGAGTGGCAACCTGGGCGCCACCATTGAGGATACGTCGTGGGTAGTTACCTCATACTCTATTGCCAATGTTATTATCATACCTATTACCAGCTTTCTAACTGCTAAGTTTGGCCGCCGGAATTATTACATTACTTCCATCGTCATTTTTACGATCTGCTCCGTTTTATGCGGTACTGCAACCGATATCTGGACGCTGGTGTTTTTCCGTTTTATTCAGGGGCTGGGCGGTGGCGCCTTGCTTTCTGTATCGCAGGCGGTGATCTTTGAGCAATTTCCCAAGGAGAAACAGGCAACCGCCGGCGCCATCTTTGGGATAGGTGTTTTTATTGGCCCCACCATTGGACCTACGCTGGGCGGTTATATTGTAGACCATTATTCCTGGCCCTGGATCTTTTTTGTGA
>CBIMFG010000754.1:0-3553 GCA_966243125.1 uncultured Niastella sp. | reverse complement strand
TTCTCCGGCAGTACGGGTGGTACCTATTCCATCTCACCAAATATTGGATTAAATCTGGATGTTACTACAGGTACCCTGAATCCTTCGGGTGCTACGGCGGGCAACTATACCATCACATATACCATTGCTGCCGGTGGTGGTTGCAGTGAATATAAAACATCGGCAACGGTATCGGTAAACAGTACACCGGTGGCGAATATTCAATATGCGAGTCCTATTTGTAATACGAATACGTCATCGGCAGTTACTATAACTGGTACCAAAGGCGGTACGTTCACCGCTTCGCCTGCTGGTTTGGTCATGGACGCAGCCACAGGTGTAATTAATGCGCAACAAAGCACCCCCGGTTCTTATCAGGTAACTTATACGGTGGCGCCTTCCCCACCTTGTCCGGGTACAACGGCTACAACCACAGTGGTGATCACGCAGGCGCCTGTTGCCAACATCAGTTATCCCGCCACATTATGTAATGTGCTGAACACGGCGAATACGCCAAATCCGTCAATACCGGTTTCGTTCTCCGGCAGTACGGGTGGTACCTATTCCATTTTACCCGGCGGTGGTTTATCAATGAATGCAAACGGTACGCTCGATCCATCGGGGGCTGCACCGGGCAATTATACTATTACTTATACGATCCCTGCCGGCGGTGGCTGTCCGGTTTATACTACTTCGGCTGCTGTGGTGGTAAACAGCACGCCACAGGCTGCCATCAGTTATGCGGGTTCACCTTATTGTAATGGATTAACGCAATTACAAGCGGTATCAAGAACGGGTAGTACCGGTGGGGTGTATTCCTCCACTACTGGCTTATCTATTAACGCCACTACGGGCGCCATTAATCCGGCAGCCAGTACGCCGGGTACCTATATTGTTACTTATACTATTACCCCACCCGCGCCTTGTTATGCATTCAGCACCACTGCTACGGTGGTTATAACGGAAGCGCCGGTGGTTCAATTTAATAATCCGGTTCAGGCCATTTGCTCCGGTGAAAAGGCTACTTATACCTCTTCCTCTTCTTTACCAAACACCAATTTAAACTGGTTGGTAGTGGGCGCCGTACCTACTGGGGTGGCTGGTGTTTCTTCTGGAACTGTTTCTGCGCCTTTAACGGATCTTGTTTTGAGTTATACCAATACGGGTACTACCACGCAAACGCTTTCTATAAATGTAGTACCGGTTAACCCGGCGCAAAATCCCTGTGCGGGCGTACCGGTTGTGTTAAAGTTAAGCATCAACCCCATTCCTGCTGTGCCCCGGATCAATGACACTATAAAACTTTGTCAGGGAAGTGCGGCCACTGCCTTAACGGCGCTTGCAGCTGCGGGTAATCATTTACTTTGGTACGATAACAATCTGCAACCTTTGCCTGCAGCGCCTGTACCATCAACGGCCACCCCTGCTCAGTTTATTTATTATGTAAGCCAGGCCAATGGATTTAATTGTGAAGGGCCTAAGAAGAAAGTGGTGGTGGTGATCAATGCAACACCTGCCATTAGTTTTGATGTTATTAAAGATCCTACCGACTGCGGCGTGCCCAGTGGCGCTATTGTTGTTTCGGTAAAAGACCTGTATGGCAATATGCCGCTGCCTAATTTGCCGTTGGAAGTTTTTTATAATAAAGATTATTCGGCCAATGTATCGGGACCGTTTACGGTAACTACTGATGCCTTAGGCATGCTGGCTATTCCATTGGCTGCAGGTACCTACGCCAACATCCAGGTACGGTCAACAGGTTGTTCATCCAATACACTGGGCGGGCCATATATTCTGAAAGATCCAACGCCGCCCAACAAACCTACTGCTGGTTACAATACCAATTTGTGCAGTAACGATACGTTGCGGTTAACTGCTTTGTCGGTACCGGGTGTGCTGGGTAATGGAACGCCCAACGGATCGGTACCGGTTGTGTATGTATGGGCGGGCCCTGCCTTTGGCAATGGCAATTACACTACATCTTCCAGCACCATTAACCTGGCGCCACCGCTCGATCAAAAAGCCGGGTTCTATATTGTTTATGCAAAACAAGGCAATTGCCGCTCGCTGGAAACAAGCTTTTCTGTTACCGTAAAACAAGCCCCTTCAAAACCGGCTGTTATTACCCGCAACCCGCTTTGTGTGGGCGATGCGCTCAACCTGCAGGCCAGCAGCGCTATACCGGGCAGTAATCCGCAATTAGATTATATCTGGACAGGTCCCGGTTTGAAAGGTCCCATTGCTACGCAAAACATCGGCATTAATACGGTTACCGTAAACGATGCAGGCTTGTATTCCATTACGGTTACTTCACCTGTTACCGGTTGCAGCGCCAAAACCGACACCCTCATAAGTATTGGCAACTATCCCGATATAACACTGGTACCCGGGCCACTTACCTTACCTACCGGTACGCAGCTGCCATTAACGCCTACGGTACTCAATGCCAGCATTGATAAAGTATTGCCCATGAAAACTTATGCCTGGACGCCCAACGCCAATATAAAATGTAACGACGCCATTTGCGAAAAGGCGGTGGCTACGGTAAAAAGCGATGTATGTTATCAGGTAAAAGCAACGAACATATATGGTTGCAGCGATACCGCCAGCCTGTGTATTATAGCATTTTGTGAAAGCGCCCAGTTGTTTATTCCTAACGCATTTACACCAGATGGCGATAATTTAAATGATGTATTTATGGTGCGGGGAACAGGTATCGCCAATGTGCGGTCGTTCCGCGTTTTCAACCGCTTTGGCGAGATCGTATTTCAGAAATATGATTGCCAGCCCAATACCCCATCTAATGGATGGGATGGCTATGTAAGAGGAAAGCTAGGGCTGCCGGCTGTATACGGTTATATTGTTGAAGTTGAATGCGAGAACGGGACCAGGTATACCAAACATGGAAATGTAACACTGATAAGATAAAAACAACAGGCTATGAAACTTTTTTTTAGTGTAGGGTGTGTAGTTATGATGGCTTGCGGAAGTGTTGGCGCATTTGCACAGGACGCGCATTTCAGCCAGTTTTTTGGGATGCCGGTGTTACGCAATCCGGCATTGACCGGTTTGTTCCCGGAAGACATCCGAGGTACGGTTGCTTACCGCGATCAATGGAGCCCTATTAACGTGCCGTATAAAACAATGGCGGCAAATGTTGAATTTAATGTGCCGGTGCGGCCGGGCGTATACCGAACCGTTACAGAAAGTTTTGGTTTGCAGGTTACGCATGATGTGGCTGGCGATGCAAAATTGAGTAAAACCCAACTGATGCCAGCCGCAAATTTCCATTTCTCCTTGTCGCCCTACAGCGATGTGAGCTCGCATTTATCAGTGGGTTTCTCGGCTTCTGTTGCGTTGAATAGTTTTTCAACCAAAGATCTTCAGTTTGATGATCAGTTTGTAAACAGTACTGTGTTGGCGCCTTCCAGGCAGGCATTTAATTCAACCCAACGTTCTTATTTTAATGGTATAGGGGCAGGCCTGGTATATAATTGGGGAAATTATGAGCCAGACGAAGTGCGGTATTATGTGGGTGCCAGTATAATTAACTTTTTCTCAGCTAAAAATAAAT
>CBIMFG010000753.1:0-3556 GCA_966243125.1 uncultured Niastella sp. | reverse complement strand
ATTTTTTAAATCATATAAATATAATGGGCATTAAATCCTTCGCTATTAAACAGCTTGCCAAATTGTTTTATAAAGTAGTTCATCATCCTACATATCGGAATATTGAAAAGGAAAAATTTGGTTTTAAAACAATAAGTGGCTCCTATTTTATTATGGATCCATGTTATATTATAAATCCGCATTATATTTCCATAGGTAGCAATTTTAGTTGCTTGAATAATCTGAGACTTGAGGCAATTGATGAATATGAAGGTGTAAAATTTACGCCTGAATTAATTATTGGTAACAACGTAAGCATTACTGCAGATTGTCATATGGGCTGTATAAACAAAATTATGATTGGAAATAATGTTCTTATTGCAAGTAAAGTATTTATATCTGATCATTCTCATGGAGAAATTGACGCGCATATTATAAATGTACCTCCGGCAAAAAGGAAATTGTTTTCAAAGGGACCTGTAATAATTGAAGACAACGTTTGGATTGGTGAAGGTGTCAGTATTTTATCAGGAGTTACAATCGGAAAAAACAGCATAATTGGGGCTAATGCAGTCGTTACAAAAAGTATTCCGGCAAACAGCATAGCAGGGGGGATACCTGCCAAGGTTTTGAAATCATTGTAAAATGAATTTATAAATTAAGATGCCGGAAATTTCTGTAATAATTGTTAACTATAATACATTCGCGCTCACCTGCAATTGTATACATTCGGTTATAGCCAATACTAAATGCAATTATGAAATCGTTTTAGTTGATAATGCATCCTCAGAATGTGACGCAAGGCTTTTTTTAAAACATTTTCCGGATATAAAGCTTATTCAAAGTAAAACAAACCTGGGCTTTGCAAAGGGGAATAATCTGGGAATTCAATACGCCCATGCAGAATACATTCTGCTCTTGAACAGCGATACGGTGCTGCTCAATAACGCTATTGATTTGTCTGTTGAAAGGATAAAAAAAGATTCCGGTATAGGAGCGCTCTCCTGTCAGCTGGTTAGTGCAGATGGCAGTTTGCAGGCCGCCAGTAACGAGTTTTCATCCATCAGTAAAAACATTTTCCGGGCATTGCGGTTGCAAAAAATAGTGCCGGGCGTGCGGTTCAAAAAACTCGACCTGCAGGTTGAGCATCAAACAGAATGGATATGGGGAACTTTTTTTCTGTTTCCCATATCCATTTTACAACATTTTAAAGGTGGAAGGCTTTCGGATGATTTTTTCATGTATGGAGAAGACCAGCAATGGTGTTATAAATTAAGGAGGTTAGGATATACGATACTCTATTATCCCGAAGCTAAAATAAAACACTTTATAGGCGCCAGTTCTTCCGATAAGGAACATGATCGTTTCCTGAAATACTTTTTGCCAAATGAGTTTCGGATGTATAGTATAGAAAGAGGAAAAGTGTATGCATTTTTCTATTTTCTTTCTTCAGGTTTTTTCTTTCTTTCTTCTTTAAAGCCCCACCTTATAAAAAAAGGCTTTCAATATATTAAGATGGCCTGTGTGGGCACATTTGCACATTAGTAATGAAAATTTCTGTTATAATTCCGGTTAAGAACCGGGCCGATCTAATAGGAGCAACCCTTCAGTCCCTGTTTGCACAGTCGCTGCTACCTTATGAGGTGATTGTTATTGATGATCATTCTACCGATGATCTGATTGGTACATTGAATAAGTTTGGTAACCGTGTGACCTTGTTGAAAAGTGAGGGTAGCGGCCCCGGCGCAGCCAGAAACAAAGGCTTACAGCATGCTACCGGTGATGCCATACAGTTTTTAGATTCAGATGATCTTGTATCGAACAACAAATTTACTGTACAGGCAAAGCTGATGAACGAAAAGGGAGCCGATTTTGTATATGGTCCGTTTGTAAAAGCAAGTGAAGAGAACGGACAATGGCATCAGAAGGATGTTATTATGCAATATTATCCTTTGCCCAACCGGTCGCTGAAGAACCTCGTATTGGAGGGATGGTGCCTTACACAAACCATTTTGTTTCGCACCTCTTTTTTAAAACAGGTTGGCGAGTGGCGCGAAGACCTGGTAACGCATGAAGACCTTGAATACGGATTTCGTATTGCCAAGAAAGCCACCAACTATGTTCATGAAAATCAAACCTGTGTAATATACCGCCAGCATCCACAGCAGTTAACCGATAAAGCGGTGCAGGATTATAAAAGAATCCTGAACCTGGATAAATGCCTGCAGATTTTAAAGGCGAACATGGATTTCAGCCCATCGTTGCATTCATTACTTATGTTCTATGGTACAGAAGCATCCAACAAGCAGTTTTTAAACAAGGCTAATGGAAGCACACAGAAAAAGCTTACTGTAAAAGATTATGCAGGTTGGTTCTACAGAAGACTGGTTACAAAAATCGAAGTATCGAAAAATAAAACCGGCTGGAACCGTCTTCATGGAGCTTACGACTCCAAAGAGCAGTTTGCAACCTATATGAAGTTGTTTGAAAGTAAATAATTATGAAAATTGCTATAATAGGAACTGGTATTTCAGGATTGAGCATTGGCCGCATTTTGCAAAATGAAGGGCATGAGGTGGTGTTATTTGAAAAGCAACCATTAACAGGTGGGCTTATTAAATGTGAACGCGTAAATGATTGTCTTTTTCATAAAGTAGGTGGACACGTTTTTAATTCAAAAAACCAGCAGGTATTGGATTGGTTTTGGGCACATTTTGACAGAGAGAACGAATTTGTAAAGGCAAAGCGCAATGCCAAAGTGCTTTTTGACGGAAAGATTATTGGATACCCCATTGAGAACTTTTTGTATTTAATGGATAAATCCATTATTCAAAAAGTGATACAGGAACTGTTGGTATTGCAGCAAAAGCCAAAGCTGTCACCATTTGAGCATGCGCATTTCGAAAGTTTTCTGCGGAATAATTTCGGCGACACGCTTTTCAGTATATACTTCGAACCATACAATAGAAAAATATGGCAGGCCGATCTAAGCACTGTTGCCATGGAATGGTTGGATGGAAAGCTACCCATGCCCAACCCGGCCGACATGTTATTAAGCAATATTTTACGTGAAGAAGAAACCGGCATGGTACACGCCAGTTTTTATTATGCAAAAGAAGGCGGATCGCAGTTCATTGTAGATCGGCTGGCTACCGGTTTAACCATACATCATAATAGCCTGATAACTGAAGTATCAAAAACAAATGGTCAATATACCATACAAGGTAACCCGGGCTTTGACGCCGTAGTGTATTGTGGTGATATCAGGCAACTTCCTGATTATTGGAAAGCAATGTTGAAAAAGGAGTCCGTAGATGTTGCCTGCCTGGAGCAATTACGATCAAACGGCACCTCTAACCTTTTTTGTGAAACAGACGATACTGATATCTCGTGGCTATATATACCGCAATCTTTTACAAAAGCGCATCGCATTATTTACACCGGTAATTTCAGTGAATCAAACAACAGAGGGTCAAAAAGAAAAACCTGTGTAGTAGAATTTTCAGGTAAAGTTCCCTATGAAGTGATGCTAGCGGAGATAAAAAAACTGCCAGGTAATTTATCACCTGTTGCCTAT
>CBIMFG010000752.1:0-3558 GCA_966243125.1 uncultured Niastella sp. | reverse complement strand
AGGGAAAGTTATACGATAGCCTGTTTGTTGATAACCTGGTTGATGCTACCGTTACCGTACTCCATGCAACCGATACTTCTGTTATTGGCTATACCCTGGCCGATGCCAAAGGTGAGTTCAAGATCAAAAACATTCCCTTTGGCAGTTATCGTTTAATGATTAGCTATCAGGGTTACAGTCCCAAGTATATTAAATTCACTATTAAGGCCGATTCAGCTAATATTCAGCTTGGTACAGTTTATATGACCAAGAAGGACAACATGCTGCAGGAAGTAATTGTAGAAGCCCCACCTATCAGTGTTAAAAAAGATACAGTTGAATTCAGGGCCGATGCCTTTAAAACAAAACCCAACTCAACAGCCGAAGACCTGTTGAAAAAATTACCCGGTGTGCAGGTTGATAAAGACGGGAACGTAAAAGCCCAGGGTGAAGATGTGCAAAAAGTATACGTTGATGGAAAGGAGTTTTTTGGCACCGATCCTAAAATGGCTACCAAAAACATCACTGCCGATATGATTGAATCGGTACAGGTGTTTGATGATATGAGCGACCAGGCCAAGTTTACCCGTATAGATGATGGCAGCCGTTCAAAAACAATCAACATTAAGCTGAAAAAAGATAAACGCAAAGGTTATTTTGGCCGTTTTTCTGCAGGTATAGGCGATAACGACCGCTATACCGCAAGTGGTATGTTCAACCGTTTTGATAACGATCGCCGCATATCCATACTGGCAGGTTCAAACAACCTGAACAAAAGCAGCTTTTCCTTTAACGACATTGTAAGCACCATGGGTGGCTTTGGCAGTGGCAATGGCGGCGGCGGTGGCGGAGGTCGCGGCAGCGGTGGAAACGGCGGTGGCGGCAGTCGCGGCAGTAGTGGAAACGGCGGTAATAATGGTGGTGGCAACCGTGGCGGTGGTGGCGCCGGCTTTAGTAATTTTGGAAGCAGCAATGCAGGAATTACAAAAGCAACCAACGTTGGTATTAACTACACCGATAAATGGGGCAGCAAAATAGATGTTACCGGCAGCTATTTCTTTTCAACCAGCGATAACAGAAAAGAACAGGAAAGCCTTACCCAGCGAACCATTGAAGACTCTGTTTCTTTGCAGAACGAGAATATGAATTCAAACAACAAGAACCAGAACCACCGGTTCAACCTTAGGTTTGAATATTATATTGACTCTATGAACTCGTTGTTGTATACGCCCAACCTTACTTTACAACATTCTGAAACTGCGTCGTACGATACCTTGTTTACCCGGTCCTTTACACCAATAATTTCGGAGTTCTTAGCCAACCAGGGTAAAAATGTAAACAGCAATACCCGCGATGGCATTAACCTGAACAATAACTTATTGTACCGCCGTAAGTTTCATAAACTGGGCCGTACATTAACGGTTGGGTTAAACAATAGTATCAGCAATAGTGATGGAAGTGGCACCACCTTTTCGCCACTGACTTCTTATGATACTACAGGGCGTATAATAGGTGTAATTAACCAGGATTTCAGATCAACACAAAAAACAAAGTCGATGAACAATGTGATCAGTGCTTCGTATACTGAGCCCATTGGCATTAACAAGATCCTGGAGTTTAACTATGCCTATACCAATCGCCATTCAACCAGCGACAGGGATGCCTTTTCTTACGATTCTGTTTCATTGAAATACGATAGCGTATACAAGAGTCAGACCAACTACCTGGAAAATGATTTCATTGCGAACCGCGCCGGCGTTAACTTTCGCGTACAGCAAAAAATGTACAACTGGCAAATTGGTGCAGCTGTTGAACATTCTGAACTGAATAACTTCAACTCGCGCGCGTTGTATGGTGATACTACTATAAAACAGAAATACACCAACATATTCCCTACAGCGAACTTTACTTACCAGTTCAGCCGTTCAAAAACGTTGCGGTTGTTTTACCGGGGAAGAACCAATCAGCCATCGGTTAACCAGTTACAGGAGGTGCCTGATCAATCGAACGTATTGGCCATCACCAACGGTAACCCTTCTTTGAAGCAGGAGTTTGCTCACAACATGAATATCAATTATAACACGTTCAATGCGCAAACTTTTAAGTTCCTGTCGGTTAACATTAACCTGAGCAGTACCCAGAACAAGATCGTAAACAGTGTAGATACTTTGACAGAGGCGATCAGAAAGATCTATAAACTGAGTGATTCAATTATACCACACAGCGCTACTTACACAACGCCTTTAAACCTGAATGGATCGTACAGCGCTTCATCGTTTATAACGTTTGGCGTGCCTTTACAGGGTAAGCTGAAAGGAAGCAGTTTGAACTTCAACAACTCTATTGTGTATAACCGCGACCTCAATGTGTTGTATCAAAAACAAAACGTAACCAACACGTTTGTGGTTACACAAACGGCTGGCATTAACCTGAACATTAAAGATGCGTTGATTATGGGTTTGAACGCCAGCGTAGCTTATAACAAGGCAACGTATACGCAGCAAAAGATCCTAAACAACGAATATTTTACACAAACCTATTCGGCTGATATCAGCTATCAGTTCCTGAAAAGTTTTGTGCTTTCCACCGACATGGATTACTACATAAACACTGGCCGTGCACCTGGTTTTAACCAGAATGTTCCTTTGTGGAATGGTAGCCTGGCTTATCAATTATTTAAAAAGAAAAATGGCGAGTTGAAGTTTTCGGTGAACGACATCATGAACCAAAACCAAAGCATCACCCGTACAATAGGCGATGTGGGTAACATTACTGATACCCGGGCAAATGTATTGCGTCGTTACTTTATGCTCACCTTTACTTATAACCTGAACCGGGCTGGTGGTCCGCAACAACGACGTGGTGTACCAGGCATGCCGCGTAATATGGAGCGGCAAATGGAACGTCAGATGAATGGTAACGGCGGTGCAACTGGAATGCCGGCGCAGCAACGTCAACAATAGCTAGTACATGCAATCAATAAAAAGGTGGGTCATCCTTACAGGGTGGCCCACCTTTTTTTTATATAAAAAAAATCCTCCCGGCAGAACCGGGAGGTTAGCACATACTAATGTGGTCTCAGAGGTAAGTGCTATTCGTTATAATTGATCAGTTTCTATTAATGGAATTTTTTTCTTGCAATTGAAGCCGTGCTCATAGGGGAATCGCCTAACATAATTACCGCTAACAAAGCTTTAACAAATCGGCCTATGTTAGTAGAGGGGCGGTAGATTGATTTATGAATTTTTGCCCGGTGAACATCATAATACATAGGATTCTTTTTCATTGGTATTGATTTGAGTATAAATAAATAGGATGAGCCGTCTATTGTAACGAATAAAATAACTTTTTTATTGCGTTAGCATGAATTTAGCACAATCCGGTTAAAAAGCAAATAGGTTTTCATTACTTTTCCGTTCCAAACCCTATAAACATGTGCAAAGTAACATCCATGCTATTGGCTTTATTATTAAGCTTTAGCGCTGGCGCACAAGGCGTTTTTGTTAACCAAACAAACACCGCTCTTAAAATGGTGATTGAAGATTATCCCAATCACTTCAGTAATATAAAAGGTGATGC
>CBIMFG010000751.1:0-3558 GCA_966243125.1 uncultured Niastella sp. | reverse complement strand
GGTGATGGGCTTGCTGGCCACTTTGTTGCTATCACCTACAGTAAATACAAATACTTTGTCCTGCACTTCAAAGGTTGATTCAATAGGAACTACCATCGCATTGGTAAATTGTTGCGGAATGCGAACCTTTCCGGTATTACCTGTGCGCAGGATGCCGCCCGGGTTGGGGAAAGTAGCGCGGAAACTGATTGCGCCGGTTGTTTTGTCGAATTGACCTTCTACGGTGCTGATCTTTCCTTTTGAGCCAAACACGCTGTTATCGGCGAGGGCCAGTTCAACTGCAGGTACATGCTTTACTTTTTCTTCAATGCTGTTACCGGCAAATTGATTTTTAAAGGAAAGAAAGTCGGGTTCGCTCAATGAAAAGTAAGCATACATTTCACTGATGTCGGAAAGAACGGTAAGTACATCGTCTTTACCAACAAGGCTTCCCTTTTTGTTGGGGATACGGCCGATGTAACCATTGGCGCTTGCTTTCACTAACGTGTAACCGACATTGATCTGTGCGTTGGCTACTGCAGCTTCAGCCTGTTTAACGGCAGCTACTGAAGCATCGTAAGCGGCTTTGGCAGTTTTGAGCTGAACATCGCTAATTACATTGTGCTCAACCAGCGGCGTCAGGCGATCTATTTCTACCTGAGCTTTTGATACGTTGGCCTGTGCAGCCAGTAAGCTCGATTTCGCGTTGTTCAATGACTCATTATAAGTGCGTGCATCGATTTTAAAGAGGGGCTGGCCTGTTCTTACATAGGCGCCTTCATCTACAAAAATCTGGTTAAGGTAGCCTTCTACCTGAGGTCTGATCTCTACGTTTACTTTACCTTCCAGTGAAGCAGGATATTCACGGAAAGTGGTAGCATTGGTGGTAGTTACTGGCACCACCGGTAATGCTGGTGGGGGTGCTTGTTGCATTCCAGGTGTAGCAGAGCTATTAGCACAGCTATATAGAACTGTTGCAACACTGATTGCTGTTAGTAACTTGGCCCAGCTGTTGTACTGTTTGATATCCAAAGGTTTCATCATACATGGTTTAATAGACATACAATAAAAATCGTTCAAGGACAAGCAAGTCGTTATTGCATGAGGCTACGGCGCGCAGTAGCTCTCTGCGCAGGTTCAGATGGAAGCAGTATACCGGGGTCAGTTGGCGTCAGGCACGGGAAACGATTCCAGGTTTCCGGAGAATGTTTGAATGTTGTGAGTGCTGTATTTAATTATTATTAACAGGTAGCTGTTGCCATGCTGTTGGGTAATGCTAAACTTTTATCATATAACCTGCCCTTTAAAATTCATCCCGTAAAAGTAATAACGATTGTGTTCTTCTACATTTACCTTATTGGGGGATTAATTGTACTTTTCCCGGATTGTCCTTTGAAACAGGGCAGGCGTATTACCAGTATGTTTTTTGAAAAAGCGGTTGAAATAAGCATCATCTTCAAAGTTCAAACGCCCGGCAATTTCTTTTACTGAGTGTTCGCCCCAGAATAACAAGCGTTTGGCTTCAAGGATCCTTCTTTCGTCGATAATTTGTTTAGCTGTTTTACCGGTGACAGTTTTTATGAGGTCGTTCAAATGGCCGGGAGTTACATATAACATATCGGCATATTGCGTTACCTGGGTAGCATTTACAAAGTTTTCATCGATGAGTGATTTGAATTGACGTACTATGCGGTTTTGTGAGTAGTCCATAGTAACTACAGGAGCGGGAGCCTCTGCAATTGTTTCATTTTTACAATTTACCAGGCGGCCTGCACATATAATAAAGGCATTGAGCAGGTTCTTAAGAATAAGGCCTTTTTGTGGCTTATCATCTTTAAATTCCTGATACATCAGATCAATGTATACAGCTATCTCCTGCATTTGTTCAATATTCATTACAGGTAATACTACCTGGCTGAACATACATTCCCAACAGGCAAGAACACCCTGTGTTTCAGTAAGCAAAAACTCTTTGTTGAAGGAGATATGCATCATCTTATAGTAAGAGTTACCTGTTTGCTGATGCACCTGGTCGGGAGCCAGCATTAATAATGCGGGCGCCTTTATCGTGTATTTTTCAAAGTCGGTATAATGTGTTACTTCACCTTCCTGCAAAAAGCTGATCTTATAATCAGCATGGCGATGAGGAATGGCCATATAGGATGGTACAGAATTACCTTCGGTTTTTTTGATTATGAAATTGGTGCCTGGTATACAAGCAGCCATGTCATAAATTGGTATCAGTGCCTGGTTATTTTTCATACAATCACAACATTGGTAGCGGTGAAAACCAACCCTACGCTATGGGTGGATAGTAAAAATATTATAATAATGGCAAACTACTACCGTCGAAAATATTATTGTACCATAAAATTTTTAATGCCAAACCTTTTCGGGGGATGGATTGTTAATGCGGCTTATGGCTTATTGACCCGGTAAAATACAGCAAAGCAGGTTAAATGCAAACGAATGTTCATAAATTCATTATAGGGGAGGGCTTGTAATTGTCGTGATCAAGATACAGCTTTTTGTTCAACCATGTTATCTTCTGCCAGCCTGAAATCAATAACCCGTAACTGTAGATGTTTTTCATTGTTCCATTCATTCTCATCTAAAGTAAATACAACATCCACTGGTTTTTTTGATTCAAGCAAATGGAATTTCTTAGCCATTCCAAAGCCTATACCATTAAAAAGTATGTTATCCTGCCGCAGGGAAAATTTGATATGCTGTTCTTTTACGACGCGTGAATAGCCTGAGTCGGTAACATTTCGTACTACAAACAGCGGTCGCATGTTCTCGGGGCCAAAGGGCTCCATTTGATGAATGATATTATAAAAGGGCTGCTTAAGATCTTTGAACTCTACTTCTGCATCAATGATAATTTCGGGCACCAGCAATTCAGGTGTAATGGTGGCTGCCACTACTTCTTCAAACCGGTCGCGAAAGGCTTCTACTTTGTCAAGGGCCATCGTCATACCTGCTGCATAAAAGTGGCCGCCATAACCCAGCAACAGGTCTTTGCATTGATGAATGGCTTCATACACATTAAAGCCGGCCACGCTTCGGGCCGAACCGGCCACATATTCGCCGCTTTGTGTAAGTACTATAGTGGGGCGATAGTAATAATCAATAAGACGGGAAGCTACAATACCTACTACGCCTTTATGCCAGTGTGATTGAAATACAACGGTTGATTTGCGGCCTTGCAGTAAACCATCATTCTCAAGAAGCGCCAATGCTTCTTCTGTAATATTTTTATCGGCTTCCTTGCGTTCGGTATTGTCTAAATGTAATTGTTCGGCATAATGCTTGGCCTCAAGAGGGGTGCTGGCAATAAACATTTGCACGGCTTTGCGTGCATCATCCATACGCCCGGCGGCATTTACCCGTGGGGCTATCATAAACACCAGGCTGTTTATAAACAATTCCTTTTGTACACCGCTGAGTTCCTTTAAGGCCAGAATGCCGTAATTGGGATTTTCATTGGCCTTTTTTAAACCATAAAAGGCCATTACGCGGTTCTCACCCGTCATGGGTACAATATCCGCAGCAATGGCTGTAGCTACCAGGTCGAGG
>CBIMFG010000750.1:0-3563 GCA_966243125.1 uncultured Niastella sp. | reverse complement strand
AAATGCTTCTCAGGGGTTACGTCTGTAAGATCTGCCCCGGAAATATCAGCAATAATATGATTGATCACCTTTTCCACCTCCTTGCGATTGGTACCGTTTTCCTGCACCAGGGTGCTGTAATTGAGGGTTAACACCTGCCGGGTGAAGTCAGATAAAAGGTCGGGCCTGAAAACTGTTCTTACTGAATCGAGCAGGTTTGAAATGAAATTGGCTAATAGGATACCCAGCACCGGCAGTACATACAACCAGCGGGTATAATGAAACCGGTTCACCAGTACCAGGGAAACTACCAGCGTTCCAATAATTATGAGGACGCCTGTGATCTTCAAAGCGATGCCCCATACTGCGGGCAATACCAGCGGCGGCAGTTGTACCTGCATTTCTTTTTCCAGTTTACGGTACAAAAATCGCCGGTTTGTTGTTGGAAAAATTTCGTTTAGCGAGGCATTCAGCTCAATAACATCTTTTGGTACGTTGAATTTGCAGGCGAGGGTATACCGGAATTTGTAAAATAACTGCTGCGTTTTACATCGCATGCTTTGCCGGCCCTGCAGGGTGCGCCACACCAGATTATGGATATCTCCTACGGTGGCTATTTTCTCCGCTTCATAATTGGAAATAGTGATACCGAATGCATTTTCTACATTCACGAGTATCTCTACGGAATCGAGTCCCATAGCTAGTTTGGTTGTTTAAGGGTCTACTGTGAAAAGGGTCAAAGCATTAAAGATAAAAAATTAGCCCTTTCCCCGCGGCGAGGGAGAAAAATTTTTGTAATTTATCCGTTCAGACGGTGTACGATCTGAAAGCGCATCTCGATCAATGTGGCTACTATGTTGGAGTAACTAGCGCTTACTTTCCTTAATGGCGGCACTAACGTGCTGCAGCCCCTGTTGAAAGGCAGTTTTACCCAACCAGCCAAAGCCTATGCGCATATACGAATCGGGCATGGCAAACCAGTGACCGGCGCCTACCATGGTCTTGTATTTGTGTGCAAGGGTTTCATAAAAGCGGGGGATGTCAATAGTTTCGGGCTGCGCCAGGCGGGGGAAACACACCACGCCGCCCTGTGGCAATACATACTCCAACGCAGGTTCCTGTTGCAGCCATTCACGCAACAACTGAAAGTTTTCCATTGCCTTTTGGTTAATGACCGCCGCAAACTTTTCCTTTTGCCGGTAAAACTGTGTGGCCACCTCTTCATCCAACGCAGCATTACTGATGTACATCATTTCTTTTGCCCCCAGAAACTGCTCCATTAAATCACCATTGCGGGTAATGAGCCAACCAATTCGTAAACCGGGCAACCCGAATGCTTTTGATAAAGAAGATACGCTGATGACCCGTTCACTCATAGAGGCCACCACCGGGTAGGGTGTGGTAAAACAGGTGTCGCGGTAGGTTTCATCAACCAGCAGGTAAATGTTTTTCCTTTCAGCCAGGGCTACCAGGGCCTGTAATTCGGACTGCGTCATAACCATGCCGGTGGGGTTGTGCGGCGTAGTAATGCTAATGAGTTTGGTGGCTGGTGTTATAGCAGCTTCAATAGCGGCAAGGTTCACGCGCCAGTTTTGTTCCAGCTGCAGATCTATGTAGCTGATAGCACAACCAATAGTTAACGGCACTTCAATATTGGTAGCATAATTGGGCCGTACTACTATTAAGTGATCGGCCGGGGTAAGTAAAGCGGTGTTGATTATAAAGAGTGCTCCGCAGGCGCCATTGGTAAGCAGCACCTGATCAGGATGCAAACCACCTGCTTCGGTGGACAGCATTTGCCGCAATTGTACATTGCCCCGGTGAGGAATGTATTCCAGCTTCAGCTCGTTCAGCTGAATATTCAGTTCGCCAAAGGTGAGGTCGGTAACAGAGCTTTCGGCCAGGTTGAACAGGATGTTATCGTACCCTTTTTCTTCGGGCGATTCCTTTTCAATAGGCATTCTTTTGTACAGCATAAGCAGGCGTTTTTTCCTCCCTGCTAAAATACCTGTTTTCCTACACGCCTACCAGTTTTTCAGTAATGCGTTTTACCTGGTTGGTATGGCGCTGGGTATGAAAGATCACAAAATAAATTATTTCCAAACGGGTGGGTTCCCCAAAGATGGGCATATGACAGGTAGTAGTAAGATCGAGCGTTTCAATGGCTTTGCCTATTTGTTCCCGGCCGGTTGTATACTTTTCTATCAACGTGTCTTTATCGTAGGTAGCATCTTCCGGAATAATAAAATCGGGCGATGGCAGTTTGGTGCTGAAATCTAAAAAAGTATCACGTAACCCTTGTACGCCGGCATCGGGCGGCCGGTTGGTAGGGTATACCACTCCATTCAAGGCATTGATCATTCCTTTGTCTGACTTACAAAGATGCTCCGTAACCTGGGCAGCCGTCCAGCTGCCCAGAAACGGAACCGTATTTATTTCATCCTGGCTTAAACCAGCAACAATATTCAAATACGCCTGGGTAGCGTGCTCAAATTCCTGTAATAATATGTTGTCTGTTTTCATAATGCCAGGTTTAAAATTTGAAAGCAAGTCAGAACTAAATACGTAAGTGAATTATTGTTGTACGTTGATCATCCAGTTAATACCGAATTTATCTACACACATGCCGAAGTAGGCGCCCCAAAAAGCATCAGACATAGGCATGGTTACCTTGCCGCCGGCTGATAAAGCGCTGAATAATTTATCGGCTTCTTCCTTGCTGTCTGGCGTAAGACTGAGTTGAAAGTTATTTCCTTCCACGATCTTTCCCATGGCTTCGGGCACATCGCTACCCATTAACGTATTGCCACCTACCGGCAGCGCAATGTGCATGATCTTATTGTCTTCATGAGCAGGGCCTCTGTATTCTGCAGGAACGTCTTTAAAACGCATCACCATTTGAAACTCCCCACCAAATACTGATTTGTAAAAGTTGAATACTTCTTCGGTGTTGTTGTTAAAGTTCAAATAAGGATTCAATGCTGGCATGTTCTTTTATTTTAATTGTTTAGAAATATTATACTATTTAATCAAGCACTTTGCACAGGAACCCCTTTTCAGAAACAAGGGTCATTACTTTTTCAACCCGCAGGTTATGGCCTTCTACCCGCAGCACTTTATCGCAATCGTCGAGGTCGAAGTTGATCTTGCTGTTGGGGAAGTGCCTTAGCAATAAAGCCACCAGCTTTTGAGCTTCTGAAAACTCCTGTACATTGGTTTTAAAAACCTCAATCATTGTGCTTGTTTTTTGTTTCGGGTTGGCATCACTAACAGCCTGCTGCATTCGTATTCAAATGTACATTCATCGGTAATCTTCAAAAGGGTGTAAAAGCGACCAATTAAGGGGTTGAATGCGACAATTGTTTTTTATCTTTACAAAGGGGAAAGCTACCATAAAACGCTGTTACTGTGTCCTTAACTTTTCACCCTCTATCATAGTAAAATCCTGGTCCGTCGGAACTCCTGTTTATGAGGTCAGAAAAAAATCAAAATTTACAGCATGAAACATGTTTCCATCCTGATCCCAAAAGGGCATACCAGCCTGGTGAATATTGAAGGCACCCACCAGATCCTGAGTGAGGTAA
>CBIMFG010000749.1:0-3564 GCA_966243125.1 uncultured Niastella sp. | reverse complement strand
TCCCGTCTTTCTGAATAATGGTGCCAGCAACAAAATTTTTGATAAATGGGTAATCCTGAGCGCTTACTGAACAGGTTATGAACAGGCAAACAACAATAATTAAACTTTTCATAGTACTATTGTTGTGGTGAATTTAAAGAAAATGTGGTAAATAGCCGGTTCGTAGCGTTGTTAATATTTTATAACTTAAGGGGAGCAATGGGCGGTACCGGGGGCTATTGTTAGCAAAATAATATTCTATGTGGAGGAAAAAAACTGCCTGGTTGGTTTTATTAGGCCTGGCCATTTTCATTAAAATCTTTTCTTTATTCCCGAATGCAGTGGAGCAATACTATGCCTCGGGGTTCTATCCTGTTATTTCAAAGCTTCAGCGTATTTTATTTGGCTGGCTGCCTTTTAGTGTGGGAGATATTTTTTATGCACTGATAATTGTTTGGCTCATAAACAGATTGTATAAGACCACCCGGCGCATCATTAAAAAACAAACCAACAGAAAGTATTGGTTACAGGCTCTGGCACAATTAGGATTTATTGTATTGGTGGTGTATGTATCTTTTAATTTGTTGTGGGGCTTGAATTACAACCGCCGTGGGGTAGCCTACCAGTTAGGGTTAAAGGTAGAACGGTATTCGAAAGACGATCTGGTGCATGTGATGCAACAGGTGGTGGTACGGTTGAATGCGCTTGATTCGTCTTCCCGCGTAAACCGCGAAGCCTTACAGCGTAAAAGAAATTTATTTAACGGTGCTACGGCAGCTTACGGTCAACTGGCGCTTAAAGAGCCGCATTTCAATTATTCTTTCAGTTCGGTAAAACCTTCTTTATACAGTTACCTGGGAAATTATTTGGGGTATACCGGGTATTACAATCCATTCAGTGGAGAAGCACAGGTAAATACTACGGTGCCATTGTTTGTACAGCCTTTTACAACCTGTCATGAAATTGGACACCAGTTGGGCTATGCCAAGGAGAATGAAGCCAACTTTGCGGGGTATTTATCTGCCAAATCATCGCAGGACCCTTTGTTCCGGTATTCTGTTTATTTTGACCTTTACAGCTATTCAAGGTTCTATTTATACGCGCAGGATTCGGTAACTGCCAAACAGCTCGATGGGCAACTGCCACCGGGTATTAAAGCAGATTACCGCGAATTGAGGGCGTTTGTAAAAAAATACCGGAATCCCATAGAAGTGGTCATTGACCACCTGTATGGGCAATACCTGAAGGCCAATAATCAGCCAGGCGGAAAATTAACCTACAATGAAGTAGTAGCCTGGCTGGTGGCTTATTATAAGAAGTTTGGGAAAGAAGCTATTTAGAATTTATTCTTCCACATCATGCTTTCAACCGGTTTATCGGGTTGGCCGCTGTATTTGGCGTCTTTCTTTTGATTGTATTTGATCTCAATTTCCCCTTCAACCGGGAAATAGATCAATTGCCCAATGGGCATGCCTTTGTAGATTTTTACAGGTTGTTTTACCGAAATTTCCAGTGTCCAGTTGCCACAGAAACCCACATCGCCCTTACCGGCAGTGGCATGAATGTCGATTCCCAGGCGGCCGGTAGAGGATTTCCCTTCCAGGAACGGCACATGAGCATGGGTTTCGGTATATTCTTCTGTTACACCCAGGTAAAATACATGCGGATAAAGTACAAAACCGTCGTCGGGTATTTCGAAATACTCAATTTCGTTGTGTTTTTTGGCGTCCAGAATATGTTCCCGGTAGGTAGCCAGGTACTTACCCAGGTGCACATCGTACGAATTACTCCCCAGGCATTCACGTTTATAGGGTTCAATGCGGATGCTGCCTTTCTCAATTTCTTCCAGTATGCGTTTATCCGACAAGATCATGTGATGTGATTAGTTTATATTTGATAGTTTTTTAACCGACTGTTTGCTGCCGCTTGAAAATTGGTGCAATGTAAAATCTAAAACGCTACCGTGGCACTGTTTTATCAACATAATATTAACGAAAATACGAAATTGGGCATCTGGCGTATAGAAGAGCCGGAGGCGTTTTACCTGGAAAGAGTACCGCTGAAGAAGGGGGTATCCCATCCGTATAAACGGCTGCAACACCTGGCTGGCCGCTTTTTGCTGCCCACTTTATATACCGATTTTCCGCTGGAAGAAATACTGGTGGCCGATACCCGCAAACCCTTTCTGGAGAGTGAGCAATATCACTTTTCCATATCGCATGGGGGCAATTTTGCAGCAGCCATGGTGAGCAGTCACAACCGGGTGGGAATAGATATTGAATTGGTTAGTTCCCGCATTGTGGCTATTTCCCATAAATTCCTGCATTATAATGAAAAGGTGTTCCTGAATGCCTGGACACACCTGCCCAAAATTCACCTGGAGTTAACCACCGTTTTATGGAGCGCCAAGGAAGCCATTTACAAATGGTATGGCCATGGTGAGCTCGATTTTAAGCAACATATGCAGTTAAATGGCCCCATCACCTTTAAGGCCGATGAAACCATTGTTTGTCCTTTTGTGTTTCAAAAGCGGGAGCCCATTCAACTCACTGTTGAAGCAAGAATCTTCGACCAGTTGGCGCTGGCATGGGTTATGACAGAAGGGTAGGCTTACTCATCAATCAGTAATGTATCAGTATCATCAATAAGGTCCAGTTGAATGTTATCGTTACCGGCGATACCTTCAATGGAACCTTTTATATGGGCAGCATTCAACAACACCTTTTCGAGTTGTTTTTGACGCATCTTCCATAATTTTTCCATTGCCTCCCGTTCACGTTGTATCGACTGATTCATGGCCTGAAAACCTTCCCGGATGGCTTTCCATTGTTCGCTGAATTCGTTGCTGGTTAAATAGGCATACAACATGTGCATTTTGTCGCCTTTGTTCTCATGCGTTTTAGCCGCCATGAAAATTTTCAGAATGCCATCACGAAGTACGTGTACCAGTGCCAGCACGTCGGTAAAGGAACAGATCCAGATGCCATCGAGCTGAGCGAAGCTGGAAACCTGTTCCGGCAAGGCCTGGGTTACAATAACGCCAATATCGGCAGCCGTACTGCGCATATCGGCCTTTAGCTTTTCAATCCAGTTCTTATCAAAATGCTTGGTACGTTTACTTTCAAAAATGATCTTGCCGCATTCTTGTCCCAGGTTGTTGCGAATGGTTAAGGTGCAGTCGGCGCCACGGATCCCTTTCCCTACCTCGCTAACCAGGTCGAAGGGAAAGGCCGACTTCAGCATTTCTTCCAGGATCAGTTCCTGCACTTCACCCTGTAATTGCATGGAACCCTGTTCAGCCTTGCGTTTCATTTCTTCGGCCAGCTTTTTCTGGTCGTCCAGCTGTTTTTCCAGTTCCCGCAACCGTAACTGGTATTCGTTTTCCCGGGTGGCTGTTTTCTGCTCTTCCAGTTTGCGCAATTCTTCTGACAATTTCACCCGTTCTTCCTGCAATTTTCGTTGAACAGAAAGTTCCAGCTCGGCTTCTTTATTTTTCAGTTCCTGCTCTTTTTGCAGGAACGCGATCTCTTTTTGCCGGGCTTCAACCAGTTTATTTTCCTGGTCTTTATTGGCCTGTTGCAATAA
>CBIMFG010000748.1:0-3567 GCA_966243125.1 uncultured Niastella sp. | reverse complement strand
CTATCCGTCTGCCGGCAGGGCACGGCCCAATTTATATACGGCAATGGCATTGCAGGCGAAAGTTAATTTGTATTTGAGTAACTGGCAGGCTGCTTATAATGAGGCTGATTCGGTTATCAGGTTGGGTAATTATCAACTGGAACCTACGCTTAACAACGTATTTCTGAGTGGCAGTACCGAGGCCATCTGGCAATTACCAGCTAAGAATTTAACTTATTCAGTAGCTGATGGGTATAATTTTATCCCGTACAACAGTGTCGTTGCGCCTAATTACCAGGTTACACCGTTTTTATTGAACGCTTTCGAGTCAGGCGATCAGCGCTTACAAAAGTGGATGGCAACAAAGGTGGTAGGCAGTAACACGATCTATTATCCACTTAAATACAAAAATAACCGGGCCACTCAAACACCGGTCGAAGATCAAATGATCTTCCGGTTAAGTGAAATGTACCTGATCCGTGCCGAGGCAGCTGCACAATTAAAAAACTTCACCCAGGCCCTGGCCGATATAAATGCCATACGTGCCCGTGCCGGATTAACAGCCAGTACAGCCAATCCGGCTTCTCAGTCTGAAATTTTAAAAGCCATTATGCACGAACGCCAGGTAGAGCTTTTCTGCGAATGGGGCAACCGCTGGTACGATCTAAAAAGAACCGGCAATGCAGCTGCTGTGCTCAATGCTGAAAAAACAGGGTACAACGCCAACGCCGCTTTATATCCTGTACCTCAGGCGCAACGGCAACTAAATACATTGCTTTCACAAAACCTGGGCTATTAAGTAAACCTCAATACTTACCTCTGACGGTAATCTGCTAAAGCAACGGGCCTTGCCCGTGGCTTTGGTGGGTTGCCCAATACGCAGGAAAACAATCAATAAATTATAATGGAAGGAGCGATCGTACAAGTAGAACACTTATCACATAAGTATAGTACCAGCTGGGCTATCCGCGACATCAATATGGAAATCAATAGAAATGGCATTGTAGGGCTGTTGGGGTCCAATGGCGCGGGAAAATCAACCACTATGAATATTATGTGTGGTGTTATAAACCAAACCGAAGGCCGCGTGCTGATCAACGGAATAGATATTCGTAAAGAGCCTGAACTGGCTAAAACCCAGATTGGTTTTCTGCCCCAGCTACCACCTTTGTACATGGACCTGACAGTTGATGAATACCTCATTTTCACTGCTGATTTGAGGCGGATGCCCAAAAAGCAGATCAAACCGGCCCTGGAAGAAGCGAAGGAACGATGCGGTATAACACACTTCAGTAACCGTTTAATAAAAAACCTGTCGGGTGGTTATCGCCAGCGGGTTGGCATAGCGCAGGCCATTATTCATAAACCTAAACTGGTGATCATGGATGAGCCCACCAATGGCCTTGACCCTAACCAGATCACCGAAGTAAGGGCGCTGATAAAAGATATTGCTATGGACCGGGCCGTAATTTTTTCCTCGCATGTTTTATCAGAGGTACAGGTGCTGTGTAAAGAGATCAAGATGATTGAAGAGGGTAGAATTGTTTTTTCCGATACTATGGATGCTTTTAACAATTACATAGAACCGCATAGCTTACTCATGTTTATGGATAACCCGCCTACAGAAGGGGAGTTGCTGCAAATACCCGGCATAAACAAAGTGGAGTTTTTAACAGAACGGCAGCTGCGTGTTTATTTTACCGGCGATAAGGAAATAGCACAACGTCTCATTGAAATGAGTGTACACAACAACTGGCGCATGAGTGAGATCAGTCTTGATAAAACAGCCCTTACTGAGATCTTTAAACAATTATCCACCCGATCTATATAAAATTAATTGTACTATAATGAAGCTAATGATTAAAATGGCGAGGACTGAATTGCGTAATCTGTTTTACTCGCCTATAGCCTGGTTTTTGACGATCGCCTTCTTTCTGCAATGTGCCATTACGTATACCAAATTGCTCCACAATTTCGCGGTAACACAGGAAGCAGGCGGTATGGGGCTGATGTATCTGACAAATCTTACCTCAAAATTATTCACCAGCAATTATGGTCTTTTTGTTACCATAACGCAAACTTTATATTTATATATTCCCCTGTTAACGATGGGCCTTATTAGCCGGGAAATTAACAGTGGTACTATAAGCCTGTTGTATTCATCGCCCATAAAGATCAGGGAAATTGTTTTTGGCAAATACCTGGCTATGTTGTTCTATAACCTGATACTGGTAGGGGTGATCGGTGTTTTTTTGGTGGCGGGTATGCTGGATATTAAATCGGCCGATTGGGGCATGCTTGTTTCTGCCGCGCTTGGGTTTTACCTGTTGCTGGGCGCCTATACTGCCATTGGTTTGTTTATGTCGAGCCTGACCAGTTACCAGGTGGTAGCCGCCATTTGCACCTTTGTTATGATCGGCATCTTAAGCTACATCGGTACATTATGGCAGGGGGTAGACTTTGTACGGGACATTACATACTTTTTATCCCTTTCAGGCCGTACGCAACACATGCTATCCGGATTGATCACTACAAAGGATGTGATCTACTTTCTCACTATCATTTACATTTTTTTAGGGCTGAGTATTTGCAAGCTGCAGTTTGGCCGCGAAACAAAAACATGGCGGGTTAAAACGGGTGTGTATGCATTCATTGTTGTTTCAGCGCTTACCATTGGTTATATTACTTCATTGCCCGGCCTCATTGGCTACTGGGATACTACCGCTGATAAAACCAATACTTTAACCCCCAATGCACAAAAGATCATAAAAGAGCTGGGCGAAGAACCTTTAACCGTAACCGTTTATTCGAACTATTTAGATAATTATGCTTTTTTAGGCGCACCGGAACGACGAAACACCATACTGGCCTTATGGGAACCTTATTTGAGATTTAAACCCAATATTAAGTTTCGATATGTATCCTATTACAACCGGCCGCTGGATGCCGGGTATGACTTTTTTGCCTCGTACAAGGGTAAAACAATGCAGCAGATCGTAGCCCAAAAAGCCAAAGCAGAAGGGTTAGATGTGGAAATGTTCAAAACGCCGGAACAGATCAAAAAAATGATCGATCTTACACCGGAGCTGAACCGTTTTGTGATGCAGCTAACGTATAAGGGTAAGTCTACCTTCCTCAGGGTGTTCAATGACATGGCTATATGGCCGGGTGAAAGTGAAGTATCGGCAGCATTTAAACGCTTGCTGCAAAATAAAATGCCCGTAATTGGTTTTGTTACCGGGAATGGAGAACGCGATACGGATAAAAAAGGCGACAGGGCCTACAAGTTTACCACCAATGAGAAAACCTTTCGCCAGTCGCTCACCAACCAGGGTTTCGATATTGATACCCTTGCATTGGATAAGCAGGATATTCCCGATAACGTGAAGGCGTTGGTGTTGGCAGATCCGCAGACAGCCCTAAGCCCGTTGGCCAGCCAAAAAATTGAAGCCTACATCGCTAAAGGCGGCAATGTAGTATTTGCAGGAGAACCAGGCAGGCAGCAACTGATCAATCCTTTACTGAAAACACTGGGCGTGCAATTGAATGAAGGCATGCTGGAACAGAAAAGTGAAGACAACGCCCCCT
>CBIMFG010000747.1:0-3567 GCA_966243125.1 uncultured Niastella sp. | reverse complement strand
ATACTTCACCCGCCATTCGTCGGTATTTTGAAAAGCCGCATCGGCAATAATGGGTGGTTGGGGCCTGGGGATGTTTATAGCCATGGTTCTGCGGCTCACCAAAAAGAAATGAATAAAGAAGCCCAATGCTACCCCGCCCAGCAGGAAGACAATAATTTCCATAACCCCAACATATATCTGGTACCCCAGTATAACCAATAAGTTCATAACGGCTTCGGAATTAGAATAAACACCACATCACACAGGGTGATCTTCTTTCATACACAGCGGCACTATTTCTTTCATGGGATCTCAGACCAGGAGGTAATGAAAAAACCACCAGAACGGTGGTTTTTCTTATTGGAAATTTAATACGATAAATCGATAAATGCAAACAGCCCGACTAATAAATTTAAGTTAATGTTTATCAGTCACTTATCCTTTTACCAGGGTACCTACTTTTTCGCCACAGGCCACACGGCGCAGGTTACCGGGCTGGTTCATATCAAACACAATGATGGGAAGCTTATTTTCCATACATAAGGTGAACGCCGTCATATCCATTACCCGCAGATTTTTAGAAATACATTCCTGGAAGGTGATGGTATCGTACTTTTTAGCGGTAGGATCTTTTTCAGGATCGGCCGTGTAAATACCATCCACACGGGTACCTTTCAGTATCACATCGGCCTGTATTTCAATGGCACGTAATGAACCGGCGGTATCGGTTGTGAAGTAAGGGTTACCGGTTCCGGCGCCAAAGATCACTACTCTGCCTTTTTCAACGTGGCGAATGGCGCGGCGGCGGATGTAAGGTTCAGCGATCTGCTCCATTTTAATGGCGCTTTGCAAACGCGTGAAAACTCCTATTTTCTCCAGCATGGCCTGCATAGCCATTCCGTTGATAACTGTGGCCAGCATGCCCATATAATCGCCATGAGCGCGTTCAATACCTGTTTCTGCCTCATTCATTCCCCGGTAAATATTACCACCACCTATTACGATTGCCACCTGCACCCCCAGTTCAACCAACTCTTTAATATCGTGTGCATATTGTGCCAGAATAGCGGGGTCCATTCCAAAACTCTTATCGCCCATTAACGATTCACCGGAAAGCTTTACTAAAATGCGCTTGTACTTTGGTAGCATGTATGAATGACCTTTTTATTTTTTGATTTTAGTTTCAACCAACGCTAAACACAGAACTAAAAACCAGGAACTGAGGATTTAGTTCTCAAAGGGCTGTGCAAAGAAAGGATTTTTTATTAATGTTTTGCAGCTTTTATAAAATGTGTTCTCAACATCCTTCGACTTCGCTCAGGATGGGGCAAATAAAAAAGGGAACCCCTGTTACGGATGTTCCCTTTTATTATATTTTAATGTGGCTGAACCTTATCCTAAAGCTACACGCTTGAATTCGGTAACCGCTAAACCGCCATCAACACTTTTCAGGTAGTCGCCAACGGTTTTAGAATTATCTTTTACGAACGCCTGGTTTACCAGGGTGCTTTCTTTGAAGAATGCGTTCAGTTTACCTTCAGCGATCTTGTTGATCATATCATCTGGCTTGCCGGCCATTTTAGGATCAGCTTTGATTTGCTCGGTAACAATGGCGCGCTCACGCTCAATAGTAGCAGCAGAAACTGAACTTGCATCAACAGCAACCGGGTTCATAGCAGCAATTTGCATAGCTACGTCTTTACCGGCATCTGCAGCAGCTTTTGTCATTCCTACCAGTACACCTATGCGGTTAGCACCGTGAATGTATGAAGCTACGTAGTCAGCATCAACACGCTCAAATTTAGTGATACCAATTTTTTCACCAATGCTGGCCAGTTTATCGTTAACCAGATCAGCTACTTTAGCGCCATTTATAGCAATGCCATTCAGTTCATCAAGGCTTTTTACATTGCTGGCAACGGCTGCATCAATAATGCTTTGTGCAAAAGCAATGAAATCAGCGTTTTTACCAACGAAGTCGGTTTCGCAGCTCAGGCAGATAGCGATACCTGTTTTGTTATCGGCTGTTGTTTTAGCCAGCACCACACCTTCTTTTGCCTCACGATCGCCACGCAGTGCAGCAACCTTAGCGCCTTTTTTACGAAGCCAGTCAATAGCAGCTTCGAAATCGCCATTTGTTTCTGTCAATGCTTTGCGGCAATCCATCATGCCGGCACCGGTCATTTGGCGAAGCTTGTTAATATCAGCGGCAGTAATAGCAACTCCTGACATATAAAATTGATAATTTAAGTATTATGAAAATTAGAAAATGATTCCACAAATAACCTGAATAACTCACGAGATCAGCTTATGGAATCATTTTCATTTTATTAATTCTGCTCATCCTTCGACTTCGCTCAGGAGAGTTGTAACAGTACAAGTGTGCGACGCAAGAAAAGCTTCATAGTTGTTCTGTAGCCTGGGTTATAAAAACTTTGAACTAAGAACTTAGAACTAAAAAACTATCTTCTGCCACCGCCAGGTCCACGTTGACCACCAGGACGGTTACCACCGCCACGGTTTTGGCCACCGCCGCCTCTGTTTTGACCGCCGCCGCGATTACCGCCGCCGCCGCCATGTCCACGACCACCGCCGCCACCGCTGTTACCGCGGCCACGACCACCTTCAGCTTCAGCTTCAGCTTGCAGGCGTTGTGCTCTTTTTTCTTTTTCGATATCATCTGCATTATCATCAGTATCCTCGTCTTTAGCAGCTTGTCTTTCAGCAAGACCTTCAGCTATAGCAGCGGTGATATACTGAGTGATGATTGCGATAGATTTTGTAGCATCGTCGTTTGCAGGGATCGCAAAGTCAACTTTATTAGGATCACAGTTGGTATCAACCATACCAAAAGTGGTAATACCCAGTCTTTTTGCTTCAGCCAGGGCAATGTGCTCGTGGCCAATGTCGATGATGAACAAAGCGGCAGGTACACGGCCCAGTTGGCTGATACCACCCAGTACTTTATCCATTTTATCGCGGTCGCGACCGAGGGTTAATTTTTCTTTTTTGGTAAGAACATCAGCAGTGCTTTCGCTCAGCATTTTGTCAATGCTCTGCATTTTCTTAACGCTTTTACGAACGGTGTTGAAGTTGGTTAACATGCCACCTAACCAACGCTCAGTAACGAAAGGCATGTTGATTTTGCGGGCGCACTCAGTAACAATTTCTTTAGCTTGTTTCTTAGTGCCTACGAACATGATCTTTTTACCGCTGCGGGCAATCTGCTTTAAGGCAGCTGCTGCTTCAGTCAGGTGTTCGGTAGTTTTATTAAGATCAATGATGTGAATACCTTTCTTTTCAGCAAAAATGTAAGGCAACATTTTTGGGTTCCACTTCTTACGCAGGTGACCGAAGTGTACACCGGCATCCAGGAGCTGCTGTTGCAATGAAGTGTTATTTTCCATTTATCTAAGTTGAAAATGTGTGTTTGAAAATTTGATAATAAACCACAAGCGTTTCCAAAATGCACTCCGCCAAACGACGGAGGCACTGGTATGGATTAACGTTTGCTGAACTGGTAGCTGCGACGAGCTTTTTTGTGACCGAATTTCTTACGTTCAACAGATCTCGGATCGCGTTTCAATA
>CBIMFG010000746.1:0-3572 GCA_966243125.1 uncultured Niastella sp. | reverse complement strand
AATGGTAGAGGGCAGGTAGTTGGCTACCAGGTCTTCATAATAAGGCCGTAGCTGCTTCCAATCTGGTGGTGTAGGATTTTTTGAATACAAATCATATGGGTTGAACAACTTAACCCACTTCAGCATTTCACGATCATGATCATCTAACAGGTGATCGTAAGAGCCTTCCCGGTGCCAGGCATAAAAGGAGTGATAACGTAACATATACAAACCTGACTCGGGTAAATAATCTTTTAACCTCTGGTATAAATACTCATCGTGGCCCCACGACATGCTTACATTGCGCAAGCCGCAATTTTGCGTATATACGCCCAGTTTAGTGCTAAAAACGGGATCGGTGTAATCGGTATTATTCTTAAAATATTCAGGATATACAACTTTGTCGGAATAAGCGCAGCCAACCGGGAAGGTATCGCCCACCACAGCCCACTGAGGTTCGCCAAACAGGCAAAGCACTTTACCCATATCGTGCATTAAACCGGTTAGTACCATCCAGTCGGGATGGCCGTCGGCACGAATGGCTTCCGAGGCCTGTAACAGGTGTTGAAACTGATCAAGATCAGTATCAGGGTCAGAATCATCTACCAGCTGGTTCAGGAAATTGAAAGCGTCCCAAACACTCATTTCCTTACGGTTGAACTGTAAGAAATCCTTTCTTTTCTGTTGTACAAAATCAAACGTTTGGTGTGTATGGTTCAACCGGTAAAATTCCCGTACGGTATCCCGGGCGGGATCATCGTAATTCCGGTAATCTTCTTTTGATTTATCTTTCGCTATTGTATCAGGATCGGGGTAACGTTGCAACACATCATCTTCCCATTCGTCCAAACTTCCCAGGGGATTGATTTCTTTTTCGGAGAATTTACCAGGAGTTGCCATAGCAATCGTTTTTATAATAATTTATGACTTGTATTAGTTCCCGCAACTAAGTTCAACTTTTTTGCTAAAGATTGTTAGCCATCAATTAACTTTATTTACGAAAACGGTTGCGAGAAAGTGCAGCAATTCGCAATGTAAAACAGTCTGTAATACAAACAATTAAGGCACTAATTTCCACATGAGCAGAGTAAACATAAAGATATTGGCCGACCAGTTGCAGTTATCGGTTTCTACCATCTCAAAGGCTTTGCGCGATAGTTATGAGATCAGTGACGAAACCAAAAAGAAAGTGCTGGAACTGGCTACCCGCCTCAATTACGTGCCTAACCCCTACGCCAGTAGTTTGCGCCGTAAGAAAAGCAAAACCATTGCGGTGGTGCTGCCCGAAGTGGCTGATAATTTTTTCTCATTGGCCATCAACGGCATTCAATCGGTTGCTGAAACAAAAGGTTATCACGTACTTATATATTTATCGCATGAAAAATTCGCGAATGAAAAAACCATTCTCGAAGATTGTCAAAGCGGCCGTGTTGATGGAGTGCTGATCTCTATTTCGAGCGAAACAAATTCGGCTGATCATATCAATAAGCTACAGGCGAACAATATTCCCGTTGTATTTTTTGATCGTGAACAGGAAGGTATTGAAACGGCGCGGGTAACTACCAACGATTATGATTGTGGTTTTTTAGCTGCAAAACATTTATTGCAGAAAGGTTGCCGCAAACCGGCCTTCTTTTCTATTTCAGAAAGCCTGCCTATTTGTTTGAACCGGGTTGAAGGTTTTAAAGCTGCCTTGCGGGCAGCCGGTATTCCCGAAGCTGACGAGCAGATCGTTTATTGTACTGATAATGACGGCATGTATACACAAGTAAAAACAATATTACAACATTCACACCGCCCCGATGGACTGATTGCTTCGGTTGAGAAAATTGTTACACCGGTTTACCTGGCCTGTCATGAGTTGAACATCCGTATTCCTAACGATGTAAAAGTGATTGCTTTTGCCACATTGGATACGGCGCCTATTTTGAATCCCCCGCTAACCACCATTACCCAACCCGCCTTCGAAATTGGCAAAGCCGCTGCTACCCTGCTTTTTAAAGGAATAGAGAAAAGTTCTTTTGATCTTAGCAAGGAAAAAATTGTAATTCCCAGTGCGTTGATTGAACGGGAATCGACTAAGTGAGTTGACTTAACTAGTTAGTTCCAAGTTCAGCGCTCAGGGTTGCCGCGACGCGGTGTATTGCTTGCAGCTTACGGCTTACAGCTTATAGCTGCCTTCGCAACCGTATTCGTAAATAATTTCACTAAAATATGATTGCGATCATAATAATGAAATGAAAGAAATATATTGTGTTTATAAACTATCACACAGCTTAACGATTGCGCATGAGTCTACATTTTGCCGACTACCTGATCATATTGGTCTATTTCATCTTTGTTATTGGGGTTGGATTTCTTATTAAAAGGAAAATAAAATCCAGTAACGACTTTCTCACCAGTAGCCGCAGTATTCCGCTTTGGATCACCAGCCTTGCTTTTATCTCCGCCAACCTGGGTGCACAGGAAGTGATCGGTATGGTTGCTTCCGGCGCCAAATACGGTATTATGACCGTACACTTCTATTGGGTGGGCGCTATTTTCGCCATGGTGTTCCTGGGTGTTTTTATGATGCCATTTTATTATGGTAGCCGCGCCCGCAGCGTGCCTGAATACCTTTCGCTTCGCTTCGATGAAAAAACACGTGGACTGAACGCCATCTCCTTTGCGGTTATGACGGTTTTTTCGTCGGGCATCTCTTTATATGCACTGGCCAAATTAATGGAAACCATTCTGCATTGGGATTTCGATATTTCCATTTGGGTATCGGCCGGTATTGTAATGGTGTATACTTTTTTGGGCGGCTTAACCAGTGCTGTATACAATGAAGTATTACAGTTCTTCCTAATAGTACTTGGTTTATCACCACTGGTTATTATTGCCCTGCACGATGCCGGTGGCTGGGGTAACATAAAAGCGTTACTGCAACCCGAAATGACGCATGCCTGGAAGTACATGGGTAACGCCAACGACAACCCGATGGGCTTGCATTTTATGTCGCTGATCTTTGGATTGGGTTTTGTAATGTCGTTTGGTTACTGGTGTACCGACTTTCTGGTTGTACAACGGGCCATGATAGCCAGGAATATGGGCGATGCGCAACGCACACCTATTATTGCCGCCATTCCCAAAATGATGATGCCGCTAATTGTGGTATTACCCGGTATTATTGCCATTACTTTAATGCAACCGGCGTTGTTGTCAAAAGGATACCACATTCCCACCGCCGAAAATGGAGAGCTGGATTATACCATGACGCTGCCTTCGTTGATCGCACACTACTACCCTACCGGTATTTTAGGGGTGGGCATTACGGCTTTGATCGCTTCTTTTATGAGCGGCATGGCTGGCAACGTAACCGCGTTTAACTCGGTATTTACTTTCGATATTTACCAATCTTATTTTGTAAAGAATAAAAGCGACCGGCATTACCTGCTGGTAGGCAAAGGCGTTACCGTGGTGGGAATCCTTATTTCCATTGTAACGGCTTACATTGCCAAGAGCTTTAATAACATCAACGATTTTCTGCAACTGGTGTTCGGGTTTGTGAACGGTCCCTTGTTTGCCACTTTTTTATTAGGCATGTTCTGGAA
>CBIMFG010000745.1:0-3573 GCA_966243125.1 uncultured Niastella sp. | reverse complement strand
TGCGGTATTTGGTATTTACTACCAAACACCACGATGGCTTTTGTATGTTCGATACAAAGCAAACCGATTACAAGATCACCAACGGACCATTTGCCAGTAACGCCAAAGCCAATGTGGCCAAATATGTATTCGATGCTTTTCGTCAAAAGGGACTGATGATCGGGGCGTACTTCTCAAAACCCGACTGGCATTGCCCCTATTACTGGTGGCCGATGTATGCTACGCCCGATCGTAATAACAATTACGACATCCGCAAACATCCCGGCCGTTGGGAACAGTTCAAACAATATACGTATAACCAAATCAGCGAGTTGATGCACGACTACGGTTCCATGGACATTCTGTGGCTCGATGGTGGCTGGGTGCGTCCGTTGGAAACAGTAACCGAAGAAGTAAAAGGCTGGGGTGCGGCCATTCCCGCCTGGAGCCAGGATATTGATATGCCTGCCATTGCTACTATGGCCCGTAAGGCGCAACCTGGTTTATTGATTGTTGACAGAACCGTGCATGGCCCTTATGAAAATTACCAAACGCCCGAACAACGCGTGCCCGATAAACAACTCGATCATCCCTGGGAAAGTTGTATTACGCTGGGCAATGCGTGGGGGTATGTACCCAATGATCAGTTAAAAACAGCTGCAAAAGTTATTCATCAGTTAATTGAAGTAGTGGCAAAAGGTGGCAGTTTGTTATTAGGCGTTGGGCCTTCACCACAAGGCACCTTGCCCGAACCGGTAGTGCAACGCCTCACAGAGATAGGTAGCTGGTTGAAAATAAATGGCGAGGCTATTTACAATACCCGGCCTATTCAGGGTTATCAAAGCGGCAATGTATATTTCGTGCAATCGAACCACAGCAAATCGGTGTATGCGCTGGCGTTGCTCGATGAGAACAAACCCGTGCCCGCTACCATTGAATGGGATGTAAATGTACCGGCGCCCCGTTCCCAAATAAAATTGCTATCAACCGGCGTACCGATTAAATATACCGTGAAAAACGAGAAGGTAATAATCTCAGTACCACCTGCTGTGCAAAAAACAAAAGGCAATGCGGCATTGGCATTTGAATTTATCGTAGCTGCAGATTAGTGATAAAACATACATTCATTTTATATAGGAGCGAACATGACATATAAGAACGGTTTTATAACACTCGCCATTGGAGCAATGGTTTCTCTTGGCTTTTTAGTCCCGCACCGTAAAAAGGTAGATCCGCCAGCGCCGGTAGGTCCGGTACCTACAGCCAATCAGTTGGCATGGCAACAAATGGAAACAAATGCCTTTGTACATTTTACCATCAATACGTTTACCGATCGCGAATGGGGGCTGGGTAATGAGAGCGAAAAATTATTTAACCCCGCAGGTACCGATGCCATGCAATGGGCGCGGGTGTTAAAAGAAACCGGGTTCAAACAAATGATCCTAACCTGTAAACACCACGATGGCTTTTGTTTGTGGCCTACCAAATACACAGAGCATTCTATAAAAAACAGCCCGTATAAAAACGGCAAAGGCGACATAGTAAAAGAAGCTTCCGAAGCCTGTAAAAAATATGGGTTGAAGTTTGGCATTTATATGTCGCCCTGGGACAGGAACCGGGCCGATTATGGCAAACCTGAATACGTAGAATACTATCGCAACCAGTTAAAAGAATTGTTCACCAACTACGGACCGGTTACAGAAATGTGGTTCGATGGGGCGAATGGCGGCGATGGCTATTATGGTGGCGCCAATGAAAAAAGAAAGATCGATGGCCGAACTTATTACGACTGGCCAACCACATTAGAGATGGTTCGAAAAATACAACCCAATGTAATATTCTTTAGCGATGCAGGGCCCGGTGCGCGTTGGGTAGGCAATGAAAGAGGCGAAGCAGGTGAAACAAACTGGAACACCATAACACCCGATACTTTATATGCCGGAAAAGCCGGGGTGGAAAAATTATTGAACGAAGGCTCAGAAGATGGTACTGCCTGGATCCCCGCCGAAGTGGATGTTTCTATAAGACCCGGTTGGTTCTATCATAAAAAAGAAGATTCACTGGTGAAAACACCCGAGCAGCTGTTTAATATTTACCTCACCTCCGTAGGCCGTGGTTCCGTATTGTTGCTGAACGTGCCGCCCGATCAACGCGGCATATTTAATGAAAAAGATGTAAAAGCCCTCTATGGTTTTCGCAACCTGTTGAACCGCGAGTTGGGCAAAAACAAAGCGCTGGGTACTACTGCAACCGCCACCAATTACCGCGGTAAAGTAGGGGCGTATGCACCAGCCAATGTGATAGATAACAATCCGGATACCTATTGGGCAACAGATGATGACGTAACCACCGCTTCGCTGGAAATAAATACCGGCAAATTGCAAACCGTCAAATACATACTGCTGCAGGAATACATCAAACTGGGACAACGCGTAAAATCGTTTACCGTAGAAGTAGAAACAAACGATGGCTGGCAGCAGGTAGCAGCCGGTACTACCATTGGGTATAAACGCATTTTAAAACTAACACCGGTAAAAGCCGGCAAGGTGCGCATCAATATCACGGCGTCAAAAGCCTGTCCTGTAATTTCCAACGTAGCAATTTATTAATAACAATAGTATGGGCATACACAAAAGATTGCTGGGTAGTTTACTGGGCATCTTGTTCACGGGCACTGTTCTGGCGCAGGGTAATCATTCGTTCGAAATAAAAGCGGGACAATTCATTTACGATAACAAACCGGTTCAAATACATTCGGGCGAAATGCATTACGCCCGAATACCCGCGCCTTACTGGCGCCACCGGTTACAAATGATAAAAGCAATGGGGCTGAACACGGTGGCTACCTATGTGTTCTGGAATTATCACAACCCATCGCCCGGTGTGTGGGATTTTACAACCGGCAGCCACAACATCAGGGAGTTTTTGCGTATTGCCAAAGAAGAAGGCATGTTTGTAATTCTGCGGCCCGGTCCATATGCTTGTGCCGAATGGGAGTTTGGCGGATACCCCTGGTGGTTGTTAAAAGACACCAGCCTGGTGGTACGGGCTTACAACCAACCGTTTTTAGATTCCTGCAAAACATACATCAACAAACTGGCTGAACAGGTAAAAGACCAACTGGTAAGCAAGGGCGGACCAATTATTATGGTGCAGGTGGAAAATGAATTCGGTTCCTATGTATCACAACGAAAAGATATTCCACTGGCTGAACACCGCAAGTATAACGAAGCCATTCATCAATTACTGATCAACTCCGGGTTAACCGGCCCATTCTTTACATCGGATGGAAGCGGGTTGTTTGATGGCGGTTCCTTACCGGGTGTATTACCTGCCGCCAATGGGGAAGGCAATGTAGAGAACCTGAAAAAGGAAGTGAACCAATACCACAACAACCAGGGGCCTTATATGGTGGCGGAATATTATCCTGGTTGGTTACACCACTGGACGGAACCCTTCCCAAACATTCCCACCAAAAAGGTTACCGAGCAAATAGAAAAGTACCTCATGGATGATGTAAACTTCAACGTATATATGGTGCATGGCGGCACCAATTTCGCCTTTACAGCCGGCGCCAATTACGACAACAACCAC
>CBIMFG010000744.1:0-3575 GCA_966243125.1 uncultured Niastella sp. | reverse complement strand
TTTATTCTCTATCAGTTTTATGATAACCTGCCGGTTCAAACAATTAAAAGCATCTTTATCGCGGAAGAAGTTGGTAACACCAATAAAAAATTCCTTTGTTAGCAACAGCGGTTCGTCCTCGTGTGTAGTCACGTATTTTTCATACGCCTGAATGTCTTCGAGCTTCAGCATTTGCATGCGGCGGGTAAGGCGCCGCACAATGGTAGGCTCTTTATACTGTAAAAAATCATATCCTGTTTTGCGGTATATGATAGACAGAATATTTTGAACCCCGTCGTTGTATTTTTTTGACGAGGAATTTTTAGCTGGAATAACGCCATCGATATGGTTTTCTATCTGGCTGAATACATCCGCAGGAGAAACGATGAGGTCGGCATAACCTGAACCAATAGCGCTTTTTGGCATGCCATCGAAGCGGGCGCTGCTTGGGTCCTGCACAATTACAAATCCGCCATGGTCTTTTATGGTTTCAATGCCACGGGTACCATCGGTACCGGTGCCACTCAGCAGCACAGCAATAGCAAATTGCCGTTGGTCGCGGGCCAGCGACTGGTAAAAAGTATCAATGGCGTTATTAGGTCCTTTCTCCAACTCTTTTTCGGCCAGTATCAAATGGCCATTATGTATAGTAAGTTCTTTGTTATTAGGGATCACATACACCTTACCCGGCTCTACACGCTGGCGGTGACCAGCTTCTTCAACCGGCATATGGGTATGCTTGGCCAGCAGTTCAACAAGCAGACTTTTATAATCGCTCGACAAATGCTGCACCACTATAAAAGCAATATTTTCACTGTATGACACATGGTCAAACAGCTCATTGATTGCTTCCAAGCCGCCCGCTGAGGCCCCAATGCCTACCACGTACGTATCATCCTGCTGGAGCGTATTATTTTTTGAAAAGAACAACATGCGTTTTATATAAGAGCTTGTTATATTTAATTAAGTCTGTTTAAAGTGTGCTGCACTAAAAAGTTCCGTAACTGTTCTGCTGCAGCTATTTCTTCACTATGCCAGGGTACTGCCGTTTGATGAACAGTTTGCTGCCATACTTTAAATGAATGGCGGGGATGGTAAATGGTTGAATTAGGTTCAAATTGTACCGCGTCGTTAGGATTACCACCCCACGAAATTGTTGTTATTATCTCAGGCCTGAAGGCAATCAGATAATTGCCCTTATCGGGTTGTATAGGAAGCGCCAGAATACCACTGCCTGTTGCCGTGAAACTTCTGCCTTCTTCAAACACAAGCGGTAACTGGTGCTCGTGAAATATTTGTTGCCTTGCTTTTTGCCTGAGCCAGAATGCCAGTGTTTCTATATCATCCAAATCGGGTGTTTGGCCAATGGTTTCAATGTGACCTTCCCAGCAAATAGCTACGCCATTTGCATGTAAAAACTCCTGTAACAACTCTGCATTATCAAGGAAGGCTTCCATCATACTGCTTTTGTTTACAAAATTTTCAACCAGCGTAGCAAACTGGCGGGTGAGCTGTTGCTTCATTATAGCTCCTTCCCCATTTTGCAGGCTGGCTATTTTTTGCGATACAATATTTGAGATCATTTCCACTACCGAACATTCTTCGAACGACAAATATTTAGGTTCCCTGTGGTGACAGGCAATTAAACCCCATAATTTATCCTGGTATAGAATGCGGGCCGACATAGAGGCCATTACCTGCATATTTTTTAAATACTCCAGGTGAACGGTAGCAACGCTGCGCAAATCGGCATTTAACAAATTGGTAAACCCTTTACTTACCGGGTTTATAAGAGGATACAGTTTTACTGTTTCATATTCGCGGTTAGGAATAAGCCGGTAGGGATTTTTCACATACATTTCCCGCGCCGGCTTTGGAATATCAGATGCCGGAAAGGTTAATCCCAAGTATCTTTCCATGTCATCCTCTGCTTCTTCTGCCAACACTGTGCCATTCCATTCCTCATCAAACCGGTAGATCATAACTTTATCAAAACCAGTTACTTTTTTTAACTCCTGTACCGCAATAACACAAACATCCTTTAACGTTTCGCATTTGTTAATATACTGCATTACCTGCTTAACCCGCTGGTAAATATGAATAAAAGTGCGGCCCTGCTGTGGATAGAAACTTTTTAACGAGGCTTCAATTATGCATCCTTCTTCTACCGTATGTACCAGGCACAATACCTGTTCTTCACTATTTTTTACATTAAAAGAAAGCGTAAGCGGTATTTTTTCATTTAATTTCTCCCGGATGGTTGTTCGAAGGCTGTGTATACTTTGTGGAGATAAAATAGCTGAAGTAGAGATCCCGGCTATTGCGCGGGCGGGCTGCTGTAATAGTTCGTCAACGTTTTCGCTTACCTGAAGAACGGTATTAATGGTATCATCGAGCAACAAAAGAACGCCATGTGACTGAATGGAATTCGTTTGATGTATTGGTAGTTTGCCGCAAAAGGTTGCGTCGTAATTTTTTTCTAATGACACAAAGACTTGATTTACAGCTTCCAAAAATAATGTACCCATTATAAAAAAGGATACACTCATTAATATGCAATCAATATTTAATTACATTTTAATGGTGAAACATAATAGCGCGTCCTAATATTTTGTATCAAAAAAATCATGCCAGCCACAGGTGGGAAATATTATGTAGTATATGGGGAAGGAAGTTATTAGAAAATGACAATTACGACATTTACGCCTACATGAAAAAAACTAGTCAAATGGGGTTTTCGTAAAGCACTACTGCAAATGTTTTACAAACCAGCGATCAGCCACCTTTTTAAGCTCACTGTACTTTGAACCGTTGTCTGAAGCCCAGGCAACAATCCCATCCGGACGGATCAGTAATGCGTTTATGCCCAACTGTTCTTTTGCAGCGCCTGAAAGATATCTGATGCCATAATCGTTCGCTAATCTTTTAAGTGAGGGATTTGTATAAAAATCAAGTAATATTTCCAGGCCATCGTGCATAAGCTCGCCAATTGTTACACCGTCTTCAAACTCAAAGTTGGGAACGCTGTGACCAATCAACGGGTGGTTACCGCCTAAATTGTAATGGGTATGAATACCCCACACGCGCCCGGCACTATAGGTGGCGCCATCGCGGGTATCCATAAGATCGCGGATGATGGCATTCAGCGCACGGGCATGTGGGTTTGGTTTCATAATAGCCACCTGGGCGCGTGACCATTCCAACACTTTTTCACCCAGTGGATATCGCTCGGCAAAATAACTATCCAGCAAACCTTCCGGCGCTTTGTTTTGAATGGTGGCGGCGAGCTTCCAGCCCAGATTCATGGCATCGCCCAGCCCAAGATTTAACCCCTGCCCACCCAACGGCGAATGAATGTGTGCGGCATCACCGGCTAACAGCACCCGCCCGTTGCGATAGGTAGTGGCCTGTCGTGAGCGGTCGGTCCAGGTAGTGGCAGTATGCAAGGTGGTAATGGTAACATCTGTACTCGAAATACGACGCAGTACCTCCTGCACATGCTCAAGCGTAACCGGCTTTCCTGCATTATGAAATGCCCCATTATCAAAATCCTGCAGGATCACATAGTCTGGTTGAGATTGCAGGTACATGCCTGT
>CBIMFG010000743.1:0-3576 GCA_966243125.1 uncultured Niastella sp. | reverse complement strand
ATATAATTGTTCAGAATGTATTGGGTATAGTGTGGCTTTTGCTGTGCCTGCACAGCCATTACACTACAAATAAGCAACCAGCTTGTGTACAGTTTCTTCATATAGCTAACGAATAATATCTACATAACCCGACAATTGACTTCTGCCATTCTTCGGATTGATAATATAATAATACGTACCCACCGGCAACGGACTTCCATTGAACGTTCCATCCCACGATTGCGAATAACCTGCCGACCGGTACACCAATTGTCCGTACCGGTTATATATTTCAACCGTGGCACCAGGATAAGTATTCAAATATTTTATCTCCCAACGATCGTGGATACCATCTCCATTTGGCGAAAATGCATTGGGAATGTGAAGCGCTTTTAATACTTTGATGGTAATGTCGTCCGATGCTTTGCATCCATCTGCTGAAGTAGCGGTGAGCATATAGGTAATATCGCCAACAGGCGATGCATTAGGCGTAAGCACTGCAGCATTACTTAAGGCCGTGGGAGGCGACCAAACATAACTCAGGTTATTACCCGAAGCCGTTGCTGGCAATGCAAGAAAGTTACCTTCTAATAAATAGCTATCTGGTCCTGCATTTACTATTGGCAAAGGATTTACCTGCACCGTTTGTTTTATTGAATTTACACAACTGTTGGTGGCAGTAAAAACATATTGTATGGTATCTATACCCGCATCGGCTAATTTTGGACTAAACAGCCCCGACTTTCCAACTCCCAATCCAAGATACACGCCAGTTCCTGCAAGGTCATTTAGTACCGAAGCCTGGGTTATTTGAAAAGGGGGTACATCAATACAAACCGGCTTAATAGAACTAAACTGTAATTCAGGTATTGCCATTTGGGTGAACGTTTTGGCGGATGTGCTTAAACAGGTTTCTCCTGAATAGGCCACCACTTTTACCTGGTAATCTTTTGTAACGGGGGTATACAATACCGGGTATTGCGAACTGTACTTTTTTGCACCCGTTGGGTCTTCATCAATTGTTTTATTCGTAGGATCGTTGCTATAATCCCAATAAATTTCCAGCCGTACAATATTCCCAAAATCAACCGTTGAGTTATTGGTGAAGGTGAGCATTTTGTTACTGCATATGGCATTGCCATCATCGAAGGTGAATGCAGCTTGCGGCGTAGTGCCATTTATGGTGAGTACCTTTTTAATAGAATCGGCACAGCCATTATTAGAAGTAACTTGTAAGAGCACGGTGTAATTACCCGTGGCCGTGTATTTATGTTGGGGGTTCTGTAACACAGCTGTATTGGTTGCGGCCGTGGCATTTGGATCGCCGAAATTCCATAGGTATTGAAAGGCTGTTTGTGTACCATCGGCAATAGTACTGGTATCGATGAATTTTGAGAAAGGATCCGACAAACAGTTTTCCGGCAAAACAAATCCGGCTGTTGGTTGTGCAGTGATGACAATTTGCCTGGCAGGTGCTTTATTGCTGCAGCCCTGATCGCTTTTGGTTGTTAAATTAAGAGTATAACTGCCTGTTGCCGGGTATACATAATTGAAAGCAGCGTTGGTTGTTTTTGTGAGCGTTTGGCCATCACCCATACTCCAGGTATAGTTTGCAATAGTACCGCTGCTGATGGTGGAAGCATCCTGCACCGTAATAGTATGTCCAACACAATAAGGACCTGTGGTTTGGAATGCAGCTACCGGCAGTGGATTAATAGTAACTATTTTTTGCAGGGTATCAGTTAAACAGCCTACCTGTGTTATGGCTGATAAAGTAACGGGAAAAGCGGCGGCTGTTTTGTACAGGTAAAATGGATCTTTAACATTGGACACATCTCCGTTACCAAAACTCCACGACCATTTAATGATGGGGTTATCGCCGGTTTGAGATTGATCGGTAAAGAAAGTGGTATCGCCCAAACAGGTACCGGCAAAAGCAAAACCTGCCAATGGTTTTGGATATACCCGCAGATCGAAATCTATTTCCTGTTCACCGGTACATCCATCTGCTGTGGGGTTATTCGCGATGATCTTAATAGGATAAGTACCCGGGGCAGGTCCCTTATAAAAGTTGGGCAGCCTGTACAGGTATAGCTGTTTGCCATTTTTTACAAACGACGAATCCGCCACCGGCGCATTGATCAACTCATCTGCATACAAACCACCAAACTGCCACTGTACTTTTGTGGGCATATACGGAAAGGTCATCGAAAATTTAAAAGGGGCATCGGTACAGGTAGCAGGATAATCAACAATGGAGTATTCGTTCTTTATAGAAATAAACTGGTAAAGGTCTTTCAAATTCATCCCGCCCGAAAAGCCGTACGACTCCACATTTCCAAAGCCGTAGGCTATTATATTGAACCCGGTATCGCAGGTAATATTATGTGTACCCGCCGTTGTTCTTATTTGCGCATAAGTATAAGCATTATCCTGCGGTACAGGGGTGAAGTTTTTAAATGGCGCCCCATCTATTCTAAAACTGTTGATGGCCCCGGCATCGTTTTTCAGCACCACATTCAAAAAATGGGTGTTTACATTAATACCCGCTGGTTGCATGGAATTTAATGTAACCGCAGCAATGGTTTGTTCAACCGGGTTTAAATAAACCATTTCCGGATCACCATTTGATGTATTACCATCACAACCCTGTGTAGTAAAATACTCGGCCACCAGAATGGGTTTGTCTGATTCAATAACATTGGTAGTATTACTGGTGAACTCGTAATAAAAATTGTTCACAAAACTGGTTGCCGGCAGGGCAGCGCCATTCAGCGTAACATTGGCGGTAGCATCTGATTTTATGATGCGAAAAATATTGGTGGGATTGGTAAGACTGGGCACCGTAATGTACTTCTTTCCCCACGTAGCAGTAGGATACATTTCCTGGTACAGGTTATCGGCAGTACCACTGCCCGGGCACCCAATGGTAATTTTACCGCTGCCGCAAAATACTGCGATCCGTTTACAACCCGAACCATTATTCAGCGACCGGATCCTGGAACCGGTAAGGTCAACCCCGCTGTTACCTGAAATAGTACCCAGCACATTATAGATCTGCCCTTGTTGCAACGTAACCAAAAAGGGAACATTCGCAGCTTTGCCTCCCTTTGTATCAGCAGCGGGGGTTATTTCAACCGTAGTGGTGCCGGTATCGGCGGCTAATACAAAAAAATAGGAATAAGAATCCGGATCGTTGGAGCGCTGGGTATAATTCACTGAGTAATAGTCCCGGCCCAGTGTACTGGTAGGTAAACAAACTGTAGCACCCGAAATGGCGCTTACATAAATAAAGCTATACACAACAACCGGCTTGTCGGCAGTAACATGAATGCAGTGGTTATACAAACCATCGTTCAGTAAAGCGGCTGTTCTTGGAATATCAATGGTAGTAATTTGATTTGCCTGAACGGTAAAGTTTTGCGAGAACCCAATACTGGCGATGGTAACCTGGCCTGTGGTGGCTACATCGGAAGTAATATACAATTGCATTTTTTCTGCAGGGGAACCATTAAACATGCGTACATGGTTGCCATAGCCAATCCAAAAATCTTTTCCCTGAGTGGAGAAATCCTGTGCAGTTAACGTTGAAGAAAG
>CBIMFG010000742.1:0-3579 GCA_966243125.1 uncultured Niastella sp. | reverse complement strand
GGTTACCCGAAGAACAGGGCGTGCAGCAACTGCCGGTGATGAAAGCCGCCAAATACGACAACCTGTTGCGCAATGTGATGCACCAGGAAATGGAAACCCTGTTGCATACCATTTACCAGTTAGATGTGTACATAGCCGTAAGCACGGTTGCCCGCGACAGAGCGTTTACCTATGCAAAAGCACTCCCTGCCCGTGACCATGTATTTCACGCTACCGCATTACGCCACCCCGGTTTAAAAAAGGCTGTTGCCAACCCTTTGACCCTGCACCGCAACAGTAACGTGCTGTTTCTTACCGGGGCCAATATGGCCGGTAAGAGTACCTTCATGAAATCATTCGGCATTGCCGTATACCTGGCACACATGGGTTTTCCCGTAGCAGCCGGTGATATGACATTCTCGGTGCGCGATGGTTTGTATTCTTCCATCAATGTGCCCGATAGTTTGAGTATGGGGTATAGCCACTTTTATGCAGAAGTACTGCGGGTAAAAAAAGTAGCCGAAGAAGTAGGCAGTGGAAAGAACATGGTGGTGATCTTTGATGAATTGTTCAAAGGCACCAATGTAAAAGACGCCTACGATGCCACCCTGGCCTGTACAACGGCTTTTGCCAGGTACCATAATTGCTTCTTCATCATCAGCACCCACATTATAGAAGTAGGCGAGGCATTGCGGCCGGCACATACTAACCTGCAATTTGCTTACCTGCCAACCGTAATGGACGGGCATATACCCAGGTATACCTACCAGTTAACAACCGGTATTACCAGCGACCGGCATGGCATGGTGATCATTGAAAACGAAAAAATACTCGATATCATAAAAGGCAACATTTAAAAACACACTTACATTATGTGGAATATTCATCCAAAAAGGCAGCTGCTGCCTTTGATGGGATTGCTGTTTGCTACTTCGGCGAACAGTATAGCACAAACAATGCCGCTCGATCCGGCAGTACGTACCGGTAAACTGGCCAATGGGTTTACCTATTATATCCGTCACAACGTTGAACCAAAGAACCGTGTGGTGTTTTACCTGGCTAACAAGGTAGGCGCCCTGCAGGAAGAAGAGAACCAGCGCGGCCTGGCCCACTTTATGGAGCACATGAGCTTCAACGGTACCAAACACTACCCTAAGAATGAACTGGTGAACTACCTGCAAAAATCAGGGGTACGTTTTGGCGCCGACCTCAACGCCTACACTGGTTTTGCCGAAACCGTATATCAATTGCCTTTGCCATCCGATGATACGTCTATTGTGCGCAATGGTTTACAGATCATGCGCGACTGGGCGGCCGATGCCAGCCTTGAAACCGAAGAGATCAACAAAGAGCGCGGTGTAGTGCTGGAGGAGAAACGGCTGCACAATGGGGCCGGCCAGCGCATGCAGGAAATTACTTTACCCTTACAGGTAAACGGTTCCCGCTATGCCAACCGTTTGCCTATTGGCCTGGAACCTGTGTTGAAAACCTTTACCCCCGCTACCATAAAAAGTTTTTATAAAGACTGGTACCGGCCCGATCTGCAAGCCCTTATTGTAGTAGGCGATGTAGATGTGAATAGTATAGAAGAACAGGTAAAACACCTGTTTGGCGATCTGAAGAATCCGGTAAAGGAACGTACAAGAATAACCTACAATATTCCGCTTACCGGTAAAAACCAGTTTAAGGCCCTTACCGATGCTGAGCAAACTTCCACGCAATTGCAGGTGCTTATTAAACAGCCTGCCCATGAATTGATAACAAAAACAGATTACCGCAACCAGCTGGTTACACAACTGTACAATATGGCGCTGGCCGGCCGTTTTGGTGAACTGGCTGCCAAAGCCGATCCACCCTTTGTACAGGCGCAGGCCGGTATGGGTGGCTTTATGTGTGGTTTGGATGCCTTTAGTGTAAGCATAGTGCCCAAGCCGGGAAAAATGGCCGAAGCATTTGCCCAGGTATGGCGCGAAGTATTGCGCATGCAACAATTCGGGCTTACTAAAGAAGAACTGGAAAGAGGCAAAACTGCTTACCTGAACCAATTGGAAAATGCCTATAGGGAAAGAAATAAAACGCAGTCAAAATCGTATGTAGAAGAATACCTGCAATACTTTTTAAAAGGCACCACGGCGCCCGGCATGGAAGTGGAATACAACCTGGGCAAAGAGCTCATGGCCGGCATCACGTTGGATGAGGTGAACGCCTTTGCCCGTACCATAATAAAAGATACCGACCGCGACATCTTCGTGTACGCACCGGAGAAAGAAAAGGCCTCGCTGCCTTCGGCAACAACGATGGATAGCTGGATAGCCGCTGCCAAACAGGAAAAACTGGAAGCCTGGAAAGAAAGCACCAGCGGCCAAACCCTGCTGAAAGAAAAACCAGTAGCCGGTAAGGTCATCAAACGCGAACGGGTTGATAGCATTGGCGCTACCATTCTCACCCTGAGCAATGGCGTAAAAGTATGGTTCAAGCCAACCAACTTTAGAAACGATGAAATACAATTTGCTTCTTTCAGCGAAGGCGGTCTTTCTTTGTACCCCGACAGCCTGTATTTGAACGCAGCTAACTCCGTGCAGTTAACAGCCGTAAATGGTATAGGCGCTTTTACACCCGTTGAGTTGGGAAAAATGCTTACCGGCAAATCTGTACAGGTTCAGCCATATGTTCAGGATAGATACCAGGGTATTAACGGCGCCGCTACGCCCAAGGACCTTGAAACTGCGTTTCAGTTAACCTGGCTGTACTTCACTGCGCCACGCAAAGATGCGGTGATGTTCAACAACGTTATCAGCCGCAGCAAAGCCGGATTGGCCAACCGCAGCAACAGTCCCGAAGCCGTGTTTGGTGATACGGTGAACCTCATCCTCGGCAATAACAGCTACCGCAGCCAGCCCATCACCGTGGCCAGAATGGATAGCATTAATGCCGACAAAGTATACCAGATCTACAAAGAACGTTTTGCAGATGCTTCAGGGTTCACCTTCGTATTCACCGGCAGCATTGATACCACCACCTTTATTCCGTTGGTAGAACAATACCTGGGCGCATTGCCCGCTGCTGGTAAAAAAGAAACGGCCAAAGACCTGGGCAATCAAATTCCCGAAGGACAAATCAGCAAAACGGTATACAAAGGCAACGACAACAAAGCATTGGTGCGGTTGCTGTTCAGTGGCAATTATACCTTCAGCCGGGAAAACAACATTCAGTTGAGTGCACTGGGTGCTGTTTTGCAATACCGCATGATCGACAGAATACGTGAACTGGAAGGCGGCGCTTATACGCCACAGGCCGGTGTTAATTACAGCAAGTTGCCCCGTAACCGTTATATGGCCAGCATTCAGTTTACCTGTGCCCCCGGCAGCGTGGAAAAACTGATAACAGCAGCCAACGAAGAAATTGAAAAGATAAAGACCGGCGGTGTAACCGCAGAAGATATTGCCAAGTTTACTTCAGAGCAAGCCAGGTCAACAGAAACACAAATGCAAACCAACAGTTTTTGGCGCGGGTATATCACCTACGCCTTGCAAAATAATGACTCGGTTACCGGCGCGCTTCACTTCAACGACATATTGAGGACCGTAACTCCGCAAACCG
>CBIMFG010000741.1:0-3580 GCA_966243125.1 uncultured Niastella sp. | reverse complement strand
GCATACATTACTTATAAAATACTACGTGGTATTGCATTAACCAGGTAAAAAATTTAACGCTAGTTAACGTTAAAATATAACTGATTAACAAAGGGTAGCTCTATCTTGCGCCCGCAACAAAAAAAATAGTCCCGTTTTGTTCAATCCGTAATCTGAAAACCAACAAACCTAATAGTTCTGTACTATTAGGTTTTGTTTTTTAAAAATGTGTTATTAGCTGCCAGTTAGTAGTATTAACACTAGTTAACGATAAACAAATGGTTATTAATAAAGTAGCGCTCTAGGCTATTTGGATGTAAAACCAACGCAACAGAACCACCAAAATTATTTCAGGATACTGGCCGCAACCCGGTAAAAAATGGCCCCGTTTATATAGATCCGTAGTATGAAAACCAACAATACCTGATAGTTCCATTACTATTAGGTATTGCTACCGGTTGCCGCCCTTTATGAATGCTCCACCAAACTATATCCTTTCCCTCTGATATTTACAATTTCAACAGAAGCATCAGGTTTAAAATATTTTCTAATACGGGTAATGTAAACATCCATACTCCTGGCTGAAAAAATATCAACTTTCCCCCACAGTTTAATAAGCGCTGTTTTTCTGTCGAGCAAACCATTTTTTGTATCAATCAGTAACTGCAACAATTCTGCTTCGCGTTGTGACAACTGAATAGTTTCCCTTTCGCGGCTTAACTCCATTCTGCTGTAATTGAACAGATAGCCGCCAACCTTAGTTTCTTCAATAGCATCCAGGCGGGTATTGAACCCACCGCTTCGCCGCCTTACCAGCACTTTCAGGCGCAACACCAGTTCCTCCATAGAAAAAGGTTTCTTCATATAATCATCTGCACCTACTTCCAGGCCACGGATCACATCTTCCGTTTCAGATCGTGCAGTAAGGAACATAATTGGTATATGCTCATCAATCAGTCTTATTTCAGACACCAACGCAAAACCATCCTTTCTGGGCAGCACTACATCAATAACACAGATATCCGGTTTCAATTCTTTAAACTGATTCCAGCCATCTATGCCATTTAATGCAAGATGAACAGTAAACTCGCGCAGTTCCAGCGATTCCTTGATGATAGCAGCTAACACATGTTCATCATCAACCAATAATACCTTGATTTTATTCATGAAATTGGATCGTGAATGTATATAATGATGGCAGGAAAAGGATCGCAGTTATCTTAGAAATTTTCGCACTATAAGCTTCAAAAATACGTCTAAAAATTATTTTATCATAACGGCGTTAACAATGGTTAACATAAAAGTCTGTGGTATTGATCCCAGACACGTACGGAAGTATAAACGTTGCAGTTGCTTTGAACAAACAGAGAAAGTAATTATACACATTATGATTAATCATAAAACTATGCGCATATAAGGTATGGTTCCGCCAAAAGGATAAAAAAAACCCGTAGGGCTTTTTTATGATTAATATTCGTCCTCGTCATCATATTCTTCTCCATGTATAGAGGCAAGGGATTTTCGAAAATTGCCTTCTTTCAAATAATGAACTTTACAGAACTTTTCGATAGACACATATGACCTTGCTGGCATTCCCTCTTCTGCCCTTGTTAATCGCAGCATTGCCCTTGCAGTGTTAATGTGGATCCCAAAAATTTGCGCTATCTCATAAGGTCGAATGATGCACCGGTAAAAGTCAGCTCTTTTAAACATGCGTTCACCAAGAGGATTCAACTGTTCATAAAGCTTTAACGGCATATGTACAATTATACCATTTCGTAGTTCTTCACTGGCCTCATTTACTGTACGGAGTGGCTTGTCTGTACGATCAACAGCTATTATTTTCTTAGGGGTGGAAGGAGAATAGATATTCAGTGAAGCAAGAAGTACCTCTATCAGCATATCATCAACATCCATGTATTCACAAAAATCCGACATGTTAATATAACCAGACCATGAAAGCCCCAACTTCTTCTGAATACGTTCTATTGTTTTCCTGGCTTTTTCAGAACCACAATTCATCAAAGCTCCAAGTTGCATCCTGGTAAGCTTAATAGCAAGCTGTTGACCAGGATAAAAATAATTAACAAGATCATGGGTTTGTTCCATGACCATGTCGCGCAGGTAATGACTTTCATTCATTCGATCCCGCTCTTCTTTGGAAAATAGAGACATAAAGCACACGTTTAAAAGTTAATAGATCGTTTTAGTGTGCTAGCTAATCAGAGTAAGTCAATATGGTAACCGGAACTAATAGTTGAAAATAAATCTTTTTAATTATAATAAAAAGATTTCATTACGTGTAACCGCAACACAAGCCGCCGTAACATACTGATGTTCTCATTTTCTAAATAGCTGTCATCCAGGCAAAACAACTAAAATTCTCACGCAAACCGATATTGTTTTCAATGAAACAAGTACGTTCTTCAATAGAACTGCTTCTATCTTAATTAAAAAAGCTTTTATTCAAAAAAGAAAAGTCATTACTTAAGCAAACAATGTTCTTTTTCAGCAAAGAGTGATATTATTTACTGAAGAAAAACCACTGGATTCACTAAATAATATATTTTTTCCACTCAAATCTGATTTTTTTCAACTAAACAAGTTTTGTTTTCAATAGGAAAAAACTTTTATCGGGAGAATTGAATCTGTTTGTAATTGAATGGCTGCTTTTTCAAAAAAACGGGATTTACTTTCAGGAGAACCGATATTGTTTACCTGCAAACCGATCCTGATTCAGTATATATAATACTGTTTTCATTATAGCGCCGTCACATCCACAAAAACCAGCGCATTCCTCAAATAGGAATTATTATTTTCAACAGAAAAGATCTTGCTTTAATAGCATCTGCTCTTCAGTAATTGAACAATTATCCCTTTCAGGTATTCCCTCTGACGAGTATCATAAACAGTCCTTTTTTCGCGAAAAAAGCGTCAAAAATGGACAAAATAAACTGTTACAATGTAAAATGAAGCAATTGAGAGCAATTCGGAATTTACATTTTTTGGGTCGCCGTAGGTTTGTGTTGTGAAGCGAAAGCAGTGATGAAAAACAGTTCTGCAGCATACTGAAAGCAAACGAACCAATTTATGTTTTAACGGCGCACAACAAACGAAAGCAGGTATACAATCAGCAATCATTGTAACTGCACACTGGCCAACCGGAAACAGATGCGCGCCTTAATACGAATAGCATTTGCAACAGTACACCGATCCGGCAGCAGACCTGATATAAACTGATTTCGATTTACATGGTCTTTCGATTTATTCATCCTTAAAAACTTTTCTACCATGAAAAAGAGGATAGTTCTCCCAAAAAATCAACGCGACCTGGTAACAATTAGCAAGCGCGTTAAAGAAAAAATGACCAATAACCCGGTTTTCCCAAATCCACCGGCAGCCTTGACAGAACTCACAAAAGTACTTCCTGATTATGAGGTATCATTAGTGAATGCAGTAAGCCGCGACAAGGAAATGGTGGCTATTAAAAACAACAAAAAGGCCATTGTACAGGAATTGCTGACCGATCTGGCAGACTATGTACTGGCTACTTGTAACGATGATGCAGCATTGATCTTAAGCAGTGGCTTTGATGCTACAG
>CBIMFG010000740.1:0-3581 GCA_966243125.1 uncultured Niastella sp. | reverse complement strand
CATGCTTCAAACGAAGCCACCCGCACCTTTCTCGATGACCTGTGTATGCAAATAAGTTCTGCTTTATCGCAGGTAAAACCCATCTCTGTTATCAGTTATCAGGTGGTAAAGGGCATGGCCGATAGCTATAGCGACCTTAAAGAGTTGAGCACGGCGCTGCGGGTCAACCACATTATCAGCGTAGGCGCCCAATACCAGCAAAACAGAAGCCGCGTAAACATTCAGATCATCGACTGCCGGTATTACCGGCAAATATGGTCAAGGGTTTTTGATTGCACCATCACCGACAGCAACCTTTTTGAGGTACAGGATGGCATTTGCCAGGTTATTACTAACCAGGCCAGTAATTATTCCGGTATAAACATTAAAAACCAAACAGTATGAAGAAGTATTCATTATTCCTCTTTCTGGCGCTTATGTACCAATTTTCCATTGCCCAGGAAGATTTAGTAATAACCGGTACAAATAAGATCACCAAAGAGCTCACGCCCAAACAGATTATTGATTCGCTGGAATCCCGGTTTCCCGATGCAAAATCAGTGGCCTATTTCAAGATCCCCAAAGACGCAGCGGAAAGGGGGTGGGCGATAAACGTAGAGGATAATATCGAAGGAGAGAACGAACTCGATTATTATGCCCTTAAATTTAAAAGGGCCGATTTTCAGTATTACGGCTTGTACAAACCCGATGGCACACTGGTGATGTCGAAATACCAGGAAACGGTAACCCATGTTCCGGACGCTATTAAAGCCTCTTTACAAAATCTATCCAAACAATATCCTGGGTTTAAATTAAGTTCAAAAACCTATTACAAAAACACCAACTACAACAGCAGTAAGGAATACTATGAGTTTGTGGCCAGTAATGGGAAAGAAAAAAAGAAGGTGATCTATAATGGGGCGGGCGAACTGGTAAAAGTTAAATGAATATGGAACATGAGTTTAATTTATTTAAGCAACAAAAATGAAATGTTATGACAAAAAGAGCATTGATGGCGCCATTGTTAGTAGCTGGTTTGTTTATGGAAAGCTGCGGCACGGCTAAAAAGCTGGAAGTGGTGCAGGGACAGAATGCAGAATTAACGGAACAGAACCGGTCATTGAAAAGCAAGGTAAGCACGTTAACCACCAATATGGACAATTGCACGGCCAGTCAAAAATCATGCGCAGATGAGCTTGCTAAAACCAAAGCCGACAACCAACACTTTCAGGAAAGGCTGGCGCAAACAACCGCCGTATTAAAAGAACAGGCCGATATGATGCACCAGATTCAAGCCAAGGTTGATGATGCGCTGGTTGATTTTAAAGACAAAGGGGTTGAAGTATATTTTGATAAAGGACTGGTACATGTAAGCATGGAAGATAAACTGCTGTATAAAAGCGGCAGCGCTAAACTGGGCACAGAAGGCAAACAGGCACTGACCCATTTGGCAGGCGTACTGAACAACTATCCTAACCTGAAGATAATTGTGCTGGGCAATACGGATGATGTAAAGTTCAAAAACGGAATGGATAACTGGACGCTGAGTACCGAACGAGCCAATGGGGTAGTACGGGTATTAAGGGATGATGGCAAAATGGACCCCATGCGATTAACTGCCGCCGGCAAAGGAATGTACAACCCGGTTGCTGAAAATACATCTGAAGAAGGCAGATCAAAGAACCGGCGCACCGATATTATTCTTAACCCCGACCTCGATAAACTTTGGGACACCGTAGAACGGTAGATCAATGATTAAAATGGTGAACCTGATAGCCTGGTTTTCGTGAATATGATTTGACCCTAAAACAATAACCAGTGAAGGATTACAGTAACCAGAATTTACAGAATGCTTCGTTTGTTGATCAGGACCTCAGGTATTCCAATTTTTCGAACAGTGATCTTCGGGGCGCCAACTTTACCGGGGCCAACCTGAACGGGGTTGATTTTACCGGCATTAAAACCGGCATTACACCTGTTAGGGTAGTTTGGATGTTCCTGGTGGCTATGATCATTTCGTTGCTCTCCGGCTACCTGGCTATGTTGGGCGGCAGGGGTGTGCAAACATTGTTGTATTCAAAAGTAGAACATGAACGCACCGCCGGTATACTGGCTATTATAATTATCATCTTATTTATTGCGTGCGCCTGGTGGGTGGGTGGCGGCCATGCTATTAGAACTGTTATTATTCCTATTATAATTTTTGCCTTTCTGGCGGGGCTTATCATTTACTGGACGGGTCTCGACACCGGTAAAGGCATGTTTTACCTGGGCTTGTCATTGTTGCTGATAGTGGTTATGTTCATCACAGGCACCATTGCCCGGGCCATGGCTGGCGTTTTATCAAATGTATTGTTTTTTGTAGTAGGTATTTCGGGGCTGCTATTTAGTAAATCTGTTGGCGGGGGCATTGGCACTATCATACTGGCCCTTATTTGTAGTTTTATCAGCAAACGGGCCATCACCAATGTGCAGGGGTTTTATTTGTTGCATGGCATAGCTTTGTACATTACCGGAAGGTTTGGCACCTCCTTTCGCCGCGCTAAAATGGCCAACACCCGGTTCAACCAATCAAAGCTCCGGAACATAGATTTTACCCGCACAGATGTAATGCTCATTAACTGGGGCAATTCAAGAAGGATCAACTGTATTATTGACAATAAGATAGTTACCGATACTAAATAACTGAAGACATCCCTGGCAGGGAGACTTTGGATCTGGAGTAGCAAAAAAGGGTCCCGTGGAAACGGGACCCTGCTACCATATGAAAAAACTGACGTAGGTATAAAAAATCCTGAACTCTACTTCTCAGCGGTGTATAGAAATACACTGCTGATTGTAACCTTACGCCTGAATAGAATAGATCTAATATCTTTTAAGGATGTTGTAATAAAGGCCACCTGTTAAGTAACCTGAATACAGGATCCCAATAGGGGCTACCATAGTTTGTACGCCATTATCCGGTTCCCAGCCTACATACACCCTGTTGTACATTAAGGGTAAAAGCACCTGAGCCTGCAGGCAAATGCCCATAGTATGTGTAATGGCTATTCTCATACCGGTGGCAAACGAAAACGAAAAGGTTAACCGGTTGCCTTTGATGATTGAATCGGGGTCAAAATGCGCAGCGCCCATAAAGGCTTTGCCATAAAAGTGCACCGGCCCTTTGCCCAACTCTTTACCGGCGCCTGCCAGTATCGTTTGCATTTTCACCGTACCGAAAGTCATTTTTCTTTCAGAATCATAGCGCTGAAAACGCATGGTGGTTGAAACATAGCCATACTGTAATTCAAACCAAACATCTTTGTTTGTTTTACCCGGCTGCAGGTTTAAAGCAAGCGCACCGGTATAGCAGGAGCCATCGCCAAAAATAAAACGTCCTCTTGTTGCCTTCAGAGCAGCACCGGTAAAATAACCGGCATTGGCACTTAACTGCAGGTTTTGCGCCACTGACGATTCAAATGGCCATAGTATTATAAAGAGCAAATACTTCAACATCACCTACCGATTAAAAAGAAAGACCGGTGTACTTTTGTTGCACCGGTCTTTTTGTGAGCCTGCTGCGTTTTACCCATCGCATGCAGATAATAAACCGGAAACTT
>CBIMFG010000739.1:0-3595 GCA_966243125.1 uncultured Niastella sp. | reverse complement strand
TGCTATTATTGCCCCGTTCTTTGTTGGGCTTATTGCCGACCGCTATTTTGCCACACAAAAAGTATTGGGCATACTGCATATTTTAGGAGCCGTTTTCATGTTCCTGGTTCCTTCTGCAACCGGTAATTCAACCTTGTTTATTTTATTACTGTTGGGCTATAACTTATGTTATATGCCAACCATGAGTTTAGCCAACACCGTTTGTTTTCATAAAATGAGCGACCAGGAAAAAGATTTTCCACTCATCCGCGTGTTTGGAACCCTTGGCTGGATCATTGCCGGCATCATCATTAGTTTTGTACTGAGCCGTTTTGTAACCGGGGGTAAAGCGGAAGCAACTGCCATGCCTTTGTACATGACCGCTACGGCAAGTTTGTTATTGGGTATTTACAGCTTCTTTTTGCCAAATACACCGCCACCCGCTGCAGGCAGAAAAGTATCGGCCAGCAGTATTATTGGCGTAGATGCGTTGAAACAACTGGCCAGTCCATCGTTCTTTATCTTCCTGATCAGCTCGTTCCTCATTTGTATTCCATTGGCTGCTTATTATAATTTCACGCAGATCTTCCTGGAAGGAATTCAGTTCAAGAATATTGCGGCAACACAAACCATTGGTCAGGTTTCAGAAACCCTGTTTATGGTGCTGATGCCTTTCTTCTTTTTACGACTGGGTGTTAAATGGATGCTCGCGGCTGGCATGCTGGCCTGGGTTATTCGTTACGCGCTGTTTGCATTGGGCGCGCCCGACCAGGTTAGCTGGATGATATTGACCGGTATTGCCCTGCATGGTATTTGTTACGATTTCTTCTTTGTAACCGGACAGATCTATGTTGACAAGAAAGCGAACCCGCTCATCAGGGCGCAGGCGCAGGGACTTATTGTGTTTGTAACCTATGGTATAGGGATGCTGGTGGGTGCGCAAATTGCCGGCGCCGTATACAATAATTACCTGGGTGCCGGGAAGGCCCTTTCATTAAGTCAATGGCAAAGTTTCTGGTGGCTGCCTGCAGGTTTTGCAGCAGCAGTGTTGGTGTTTTTTGTGGTTACGTTTAAGGAGAAGTTAAGTAAGACGTTAGGAAGCCATAAGCTGTAAGCTTTAAGCTTTAAGCTGTAAGCTGTAAGCCCAATACAGCCCAAAGGCGAAAGGTAAAAGGTAAAAGCAAATACAAGGCTTCACGCTTCGCGCTGCAGGCTACACGCAATACACTTGTACGCGGAACCGCGTGGCGGCAACCCTGAAATTGGAACTCTGAACTCTGAACTCGGAACCTGAAACCTGGAACCTGGAACTCGGAACTCGGAACTTGGAACTCGGAACTCGGAACTAAAAACTAAGAACTAAGAACTAAGAACTAAAAAACTAATAAATGGCAAAGATTGCAATGCTCGGTTCAGGCTTTATTGGCCGGTTTTATGCCGACTCCTTACAGGGGTACAGAAGCCGTGATAAGATTGTAAGTGTTTATTCGCGCCGTATCGAAAGCGCAAAAAGATTTGCTGAAGATTATAATGTAGCACATCATACTACCAATATGGAGGAAGCCATTGCGCATCCCGATGTTGACATTGTATGTATTGCCCTGCCCAATAACCTGCACGAAGCTGCTGTAATGCTTTGCTGCCTGCACCGCAAAGCGGTGATGACCACCAAACCATTGGGCCGTAATGGCGAGGAAGCAAAGCGTATGTTGCAGGCCGTTGAACAGGCCGGCATTTTCAATGGTTACCTCGAAGACCTGGTGTATACCCCCAAATTCATAAAGGCCCTGGAGAGTGTGAAAGAAGGCGCGCTGGGCCGCATTTTGTGGGCCAAATCAAGGGAAACACACCCTGGCCCGCACAGCGACTGGTTTTGGGATATGGAACAGGCCGGCGGTGGTTGTATTCTTGACCTGGGTTGCCATTGCGTGGAAATAACCCGCAGTTATATTGGAAAAGATATAAAACCGGTAGAGGTAATGTGCTGGGCCGATACCCAGGTAAAACCCATTGATGCCGAAGACCATGCCATTGGCCTGGTAAAATACGAGAACGGCGCCATTGGGCAGTTTGAAGTAAGCTGGACCTTCCGCGGCGGGCTCGACCTGCGCGACGAAGTAATGGGCTCTGAAGGTACCATCTGGATCAACAGCTTTCTGCGTACCGGTTTTGATATGTTCACCAGCGGCAAAGGCGCCAATTACGTCGCCGAAAAAGCCGAAAGCAATACCGGTTGGTTATTTCCGGTAGGCGATGAACTGAATGAGCTGGGGTACAACCATATGTTTATGGATATGTTCAATGCCATGGAGGCCAATACCGATCCCAAAGAAACTTTTTACGACGGTTATGTGGTGAATTGCATTTTAGATGCCGCCTACCGCTCGGCCAAAAGCAAATTGTGGGAACCGGTACAACTCGACATCTGGCGGGGAAAAACCGGTGTTACCAAAGACAGCCATTTAACCGAGTACGATGCCGAACATTACCTGGTAAAAGTAGAAATTACCCATTACGGCGCAAAAAAAGTAATTCTGAAAAATAAACAAACAGGTAAAATCGTTGAAAGAGTGATGGAATAACCGGGACTAAATAAAATCCCTAGGAACCAAAGAAACAACGGGTATTTTTTCCTGAGAAGCATTGAATTCCATTATTTTTGCGACCTAAATAACTTAAACCCCCAATATGAAGAGGCAATTTGTAGCTATTGTAATGATTTTTACCATTGGTTTGCTGGCAAACGCTATGCAGGCGAATGCTCAAAATAAAATAGGTTATATCAGCTTGCAGGAACTGGTAGCCGCTATGCCTGAGTACAAGAAAGCTCAGGGCGATATGCAGGAATACCAGAAAGCGCTGGTTCAACAGGGAACCGATTACCAACAGGCGTTTATAGATAAACAAAAATTGTTTATTACTGACTCTTCAAAAATGACTTCTCCTGTAAAAGAAGTAAAACGTAAAGAGTTGAACGACCTGTATGTTAAATGGACCAACTTTGTTAACCAGGAAGCGCAACAAATGATGAACAACCACGAGCAGGAGTTGTTGGCGCCTATTCAGGAAAAAGCCGTTACAACTTCACAGGCTGTTGCCAAAGAAAATGGTTACGCTTACATTCTGCCTAAAGAGCAATTGATCGCGTTCCCTTCTGCAGATGACATTTTACCACTGGTGTTTAAGAAATTAAACATTACAGCCGCGAAAGATGCGCCTGCTGAAGCGCCAAAAAAGAACTAAGACAACATAGTACGATAACCGGGGAAAACCCATATAAGCCGTAGTAATTAACACGGTTTATATGGGTTTTTTAATTTCACGGATTCCTTTTGCAACGGAGTTCAGGATATGACGACGAAAGCTCACTGTTGTTAAATTCAGATGGCAGTTTTTACGTAACCGGTTATACCGATAACAATTCACATAGAGATACAGACGGCTGGTTACTGAAACTCAAAGATCAATAAACTATAGTTGGATAAATAATAAAAAAAAGCAAAGCCTCCCGATTAATATCAGGAGGCTTTTTTATATAATGTATTCTTAGTTGTTATTTCAAACCCATATCGCTGATGATACCTTGTATTTTCTTATCCAGGTCACCTTTAACCTG
>CBIMFG010000738.1:0-3596 GCA_966243125.1 uncultured Niastella sp. | reverse complement strand
GCCGGGCGCCCACCCCGCCGTGGTGAGGAATGTGGTTCGGCTGCTTCAATATGTTCAAATTCCCAAACGCTTTCACGGCCAGGTAATGAACGACTGCTTTGAATTTGTTGCCGATAACGATACCCCAATTGCCGTCAAAGCATTTTCACTGACCATTTTGGAGAACCTCTCGGCCGAATACCCCGACATAAAGCCTGAATTAAAACTAATTATCGAAGAACGCTGGCCATATGAAACGGCGGCTTTTCATTCAAGGGCGAAGAAGATCTTGAAAAAATTGTAAGTCTTTAGTTCAAAGTTCCAGGTTCCAGGTTCAGAGTTCTGGGTTCTTAGTTCTAAGTTCTGAGTTCTTTGTTGCCGCGCAGTGGTGTCTTGCTTTTTCCGCCAGCTGGCGGATATGGCTTTCGGCTGTATTTGGCTTGCGGCTTGCAGCTTGTAGCTTTTTTCATAAAATCGCCCTATATCACTCTTTTACTATATACACTTACATCGGAGCCTTCCGCTAGAAAAACCGAAACCGGCTCCTGCTCTTTCAAAACCGAAAACGACGGACCATACAGGTTGCCAAAATCGCAATCAATGGCGTAATCATTTACAGGAAAAATATCCCAGCTGGGATGGGCCACCTGGTATTCACCGGTGAGGTGTTGGTTCATCATGGAGTAACCCCAAAAGTGTTCGGTAATAAATGCTGCTTCACTGCCTGCCTGCAGCGGGAATTTTGTTAACCCCGTTTTTACCTCGATCAGGTTCCAGTGGTTATTGAATTTCCAGTGGTAGCCAATATTCTGTTGGTTGGCAGTCATATTCACAAAATGCTTCATGGGCAGCGTAACATACCGCTCTTTAAAGAGGGAGTTGGCAATAAAGGTGATGGCCCGTTTTGGAACGATCTCTTTTATAAACACCACGCCGCGTTTGTATTGGTCCTTTTCTTTATAGCGAACATAAAAGCGCAGGTTCACTTCGGGGAAACTGGTATGAAAGGGTACGCTGATGCGCATGACGCGGGTATCATGAAACAGAAACCCAACCAAACTTACATATGTGCGGTTGTTCCAGGTATCCAGTTCGGTTTTTGCGGGTAAAAATGGTTGCAGGGTGTTGGCATCAACCACATAATTGGCCATTATCAAACGCAGCCACTTTGCCGAAAGGAATTTCTTTTGTTTCATAGTGCTGCAAAGATAGCCGGTTGCCGGTTACCGGTTTTCACGGCGACCAGGAACCGGGGATTCGGAACCTTAGGCAGGATTTTGATACAACCCAATCACATTGCCGGCGGGGTCGCGAAACCGGGCGGTTATTTCAGGTGCGTCCTGTCCAACCGGTTGTACAATGGTACCGCCATTGGCAATTACCTTGGCGATGGTTTCTTCCATATCATCAACCATTACATACACCAGCAAACCGGGTGATATGGCCGGTGTGCGTCCTTTTACCCAGGTGCCGCTTACTTCACCTACTCCATCATCAAACGCAGTAGCTCCATCGCCGCGCTTGCGAATGTTCCAGCCAAATACTGCCTGGTAAAAAGCAGCAGCGCTTTCTATGTCTTCAGCGGCCATTTCTATATAACAGATCTTTCCATTGCCATACGTGGGCTGTTTTTCATTAGTCATAGTTGAATGGTTTTACCTGTAATTTACCAAAAACTAAGCTTGTTTGGCGTAACTGTAACCTATTTCAGCGCAGGACTCAACAGTGAGGTAGCCCGCTACTGCTTCAATATCGCTATTAACCCTATCAACGTGTCAATTTGTTAACTGGTCAACGCTACATCTTTATATCCATCACTTTATTCGTGTTGCGACTTTCTTCTGCCATAAAACACATAATGTGACTTTCTATAGATTCATCAATGGTAGAAGTTAATAATTTAGGATTCTGCTGCGCCACTGCCTGTACAAAATCAGCTGCCAGGTTCCAGTCGCCCCCACCATGACCACTGTTTTTATAATCCGCCACATCCTCGGCCTTGGGTACCAGTTTGGTTTGTTTACCGGTTTTAAAATCGGTGATCACCAGTTCTTCCATATCACCCACCATATCGCCCATGGCGCCCATTACTCTTGTACGGCGGCCTGCATAGGAAGTAAATGCTTCCATGGAGAAGCTGGCCGTAATGTTATCGCCAAACCGGATGTTGGTAATGTAATGATCGGGCTGGTCGTTATCCATTTTGTATACACACCGGCCATAATTGGTGGTTTTTAAATATTCCATAATGGCTTCGGGTTGTTTGTCTTTATCTTCGGGCAAATCAAATACGTATAAACGCTGTTTGTTGTCGCGGTAAATTCTGATGGCTGAATAGGGGCATTCGCGTTCAACAGCACAACCATCGGTACAACGGGCAGTGCTGCCCTGCGGCGCATTTTCTTTTCTAAACCATTTCAGATCGCCCATGGCCGATATCTGTTTCCCTGGTTTATTGAGCATCCATTTTATAATATCCACATCGTGGCAGCTTTTTGCCAATATGATGGGCGTGGTTTCTTTTGAATTGTGCCAGTTACCCCGCACATAACTATGCGACATATGAATGTGCTCAATGGGCTCCAGGTGTTGCACGCTTATGACCTCACCAATAACACCCTGCTGCAACAGTTCCTTCATTTTTACAAAGTAAGGCGCATAACGTAACACATGGCAAACGGCCACAATACGGCCTGTTTTTTTAGCCATCGCCAATATATTCCGGCATTCTTTTTCAGTAGGCGCAATGGGTTTTTCCAGCAGTATGTCGTAGCCCATTTCCAATGCTTTCATACAGGGGGCATAATGCAGGTTATCGGGCATGGAAATAATGATGGCATCTGCAAACTTGGGCCGTTCAAAAACGCGTTCCCAGGTATTGAAACGGTTTTTGTCGTCTATATTATGCTTTTTCGCATACCGTTCGTTGCGGATGGCAATAGGTTCGGCCACACCTATAATATCTAACTGGTCGGGATATTTTTCAGCGAAACCGCCGTATACATTACCGCGGCTTCCTGCGCCAAGCGTAATGGCCGTAACTGGTTTCGCCAGGGGTTTGTGCAATGGATTCTTTGGCATTTCGTATTCAATGGCATCGTTGGTAAGCCGCGCCATGGTATTTGATCCCAATACTGTAGCGCCAACACTTAAACTGAGCTGCTTTAATACACTTCTTCTATTCATATGGTTCAATTGTGAGTGGTGAGTTGTCAGTGGTCAGTGGTGAGTGGTGAGTTGTCAGTGGTGAGTTGTCAGTTGTGAGTGGGTTTCCCACTGACAAGAATTCCTAAAAGTTCGCGAGCCTACTCACAACTCACTGCTCACAACTCACTGCTCACAACTCACTGCTCACAACTCACTAATCAACTATAACGATCGTTACGCCACGGATACGCGGTATTCGAATACCCCCGTTCTTCCCAAAAGCCCAATACATTTTTGGGTAGAAATTCGATGCGCTTTATCCATTTGGATCCTTTCCAGGCATACAACTGCGGGGTGATCATGCGCACCGGGCCGCCATGTTCGGGTGGTAATGGTTCGCCTTCGTACGTATGCACCAACAGCACATCAGGTTTTAACGCTTCTTCCAATGCTACGTTGGTAGTGTAATC
>CBIMFG010000737.1:0-3599 GCA_966243125.1 uncultured Niastella sp. | reverse complement strand
AATATAATAAGCAGCATCAGCCACTATTGCTGGTTTGCGGCTGCGTTGCACCATTAAATCACCGCCTACAATATTTTGAATGGCTGCTGTAGCAATCGTTGTTTTAGGCCAAAGCGCATTTACCCCAATCCGGTACTGCTTTAATTCTTCCGCCAATCCCAACACACACATACTCATTCCGAATTTGCTAATGGTATATGCCAGAAAGCGGCCAAACCATTCGGGGTTCAATGTAAGGGGCGGAGATAAATTCAGGATATGTGCATTAGTACTCTTCTTTAATGCGGGAATACACGCTTTACTCATAAAAAAGGTACCGCGCACATTTATATCATGCATCAGGTCCCAGCGTTTGGGTTCCAATTGTTCTGTAGGCGACAAATTAATAGCGCTGGCATTGTTGATCAGGATGTCGATGCCGCCTAACTGCTCCTCCGTAATCTTTACGATCTGTTCAATGCTGTCTTCATAACGAATATCTCCCTGTATAGGAACAACCTTTCCAGCGCCGGCTTTGGTAATTTCCTCTGCTGCTGTATAAATAGTCCCTTCCAGCTTAGGATTAGGTTCAATTGTCTTTCCTACAATTGCAATTTCGGCTCCATCGGCTGCTAAACGCATAGCAATAGCTTTTCCTATTCCTCGTGAACCACCTGTTATCAGTACTTTTTTTCCTTTAAATGGCATGATTTTTTCATTTATTGGTCACTCAAAAATTGTAAAACCTCCTACAATTTATTCTAATTCAGCATCAAATTGACATTGGAAGTATAAGCACCTACACGATTACGTAGTTTTACTATTGCATAGGTAATTTCTGAAATTTATAAATCAAGCGTTTGTTCGCTTGCAAAGTCGATATTTTAACAATATGTTTGCTATAGTTAAATTGATTGATACACAAGAACACCAATATCCAATTCAAAACCTGATCCAAAAATCCTGAGAAAAACCAATAAGAATCCAGAAAAACCAATCCCGATCAATAGGGATACAATCCAAGATCCAAAGAAAAGACCAGTAAAAACCAATGTTCGAAAAACCGTAGTTCTTGCATCGTTCAATTAACACGAAAACAAAATCCAGATCCGCTAGAATCCAAAGCATCCTTTGAAAGCAATTTAAAATTTGTACCTCCTGATGAACCCTGTTCCTTCTTGGTAAGGTTTAGTACAACTTTTTGACAGTCCCGGATTACCTCCGGGATTGTTTCTTTTTAGGCCTCCCCCAAAAAGACTATCACTCTACTACATACTAAAACCAAAAGTCCGAAAGAAGCGGGCCGCTTTCGCGGTTACTCCTTCCGGACTTTCATCCTTTGAACCTTCGGACATTTCAGCTATCGCATTGCTTACTTTCTAAAACTTTACAACCTGTCTATTTTTACCTGTTGTCCTTAGATCCTTTATCTCATCTATCTCTCTACTTGCGATCTTCTTGTAGTTCCAGCTATATACGGGTTTTCCAATAATTCATTTCTAGTGTGCATCGGTAATAATAACCGGCTTCTTCTTGAATTTTTGCAGGTAAATAACCGGTATCGCGGCCAGTACAAACACTCCAATAACCATATACATGTTATCGTAGGTAACCAGCATGGTTTGTTTTATAATATTCCCTTCCATGGCACGGTCGCTCATTTGCTGAGCCTGTAAATGGCTGGCCCCTTTACTCATAAAGTTGGCTATTTGCCCATCCCTGCGTTGAATGTATGCAGGGTTATACGGGTTAATATATTGAATGAGCGAATTACGTACCTGGCCCGATTTAAGGTGAATGAGCGTAGTTAGAATCGCTACTCCAAATGAACCACCCAGCTGACGCATCATATTGTTCAAACCTGTACCCTGGCCAATTTGTTTACCCTGCAGGCCCTGTACCGCCAATGTGGTCAATGGTACGAACAGAATGGCCATACCGATCCCACGAATGATCAACGGCCAGAAGAAATCGCCGGTACCTGATTCCAGATTGCTATTTGATAGCAACCAACAGAATATAAAGAACAGGAAGAATCCGCCGGTAGCCATAAACTGTGCCGGCACCCCTTTCTTTAACATGGCGCCTACAAATGGCATACACAGAATGGTAGCCAATCCACCAGGCAACAGGATCATGCCGGTTTGAAGGGCCGTAAATCCCAACAGGTTTTGACAAAATACCGGGAAGATAAATACCGAGCCGTATAACGCAAACCCAAGTGCGAAGGAGGTAACAATACCTATTGCAAAACTTCTGTCTTTCAGAATGCGAAAATCAACCACGGGGTGATCAGTACTCAGCTCCCGCCATACGAAGCCAATACCGGCAAGCATGGTTGCTATAGTCAGCCCTGCAATGTAAGGCGTTTGAAACCAGTCTTCAGTTTCCCCCTTTTCCAACACCACCTGTAAACTTCCCACACCAATGGCCAACAATAGAATGCCCCACCAGTCAACCGGTTTCCCTTTTGCAAACTGCGGCGACTCTCGCACAAACATCGAAACCAGGAAGGCCGCGATAGCGCCTACAGGAATATTTACATAGAAGATATATTGCCAGGCCTTATGATCAATGATGTATCCACCAATGGTGGGGCCAAGCGTTGGACCTACCACCGCACCCAAACCAAACAGGGCGGTTGCCATACCAATTTCTTCACGCGGCCAGGTTTCCATCAAAATAGCCTGTGCGGTTGATAACAAACCACCACCCGCCAAACCCTGCAACAACCTAAACAGGATCAGTTCAGTAAGCGAGTTCGCCTGTCCACATAAATAAGATGCAGCCGTAAATATGAGGATGGAGGCCAGAAAATAATTCTTTCTGCCAAAACGTTCACCTAACCAGCCCGACATAGGCAATACGATCACATTCGCTACCGCATACCCTGTTACCAGCCAACCGGCATCTTCGAGGGTGGCTCCCAGGTTACCCATAATGTCGGGCAGGGCCACGTTCACGATCGTTGTATCGATCAACTCCAGCAGGGAAGCCATGATCACCGTAATGGTGATGATCCACTTCCTAAACCCATGTTCTGCCATTTTAAAACAATTTATTTTTTTAGTCTAATACTTTTCTTCTCAACTCAAAAACATCAGCTCAAAGCTTAAAGCCGTAATCTGTAAGCGAAAGGCAAAACGGTATTTGCTTATAGCTTGAAGCTTATGGCTTACAGCTGTATTAAGATTTCTTAGTATCAACTACCACTTTGGCGCTCAAACCCGGACGCAACTGATTGATGAATTCCTTATCTGACTTATCCAGTTTGATACGGATAGGTACGCGTTGTACAACTTTTACGAAGTTGCCGGTAGCGTTATCAGGAGGCAGTAAAGAAAACTTAGCGCCGGTTGCACCTGAGAACGATTCAACGGTTCCGTTCAAGGTACGATCAGCAAACGCATCTACATGAATGTGCACCGCCTGACCAATCTTGATATTCTCAATCTGTGTTTCTTTAAAGTTGGCTGTTAAATACAAACCGTTGTCATTTACAATAGAGAACAATGACTGACCGGCCTGTACCAGCTGGCCTGGCTGAATGGTTTTCTTTGAAATAATACCATCAGTAGGAGCAGTGATAACAGTATAGCTTAATTGTAATTTGGCATAAT
>CBIMFG010000736.1:0-3607 GCA_966243125.1 uncultured Niastella sp. | reverse complement strand
CCCTTGTTCTCATCGACTACCCCGGTTTTAACTTACGCATAGCCGAATGGGCCAAACAACAAGGGTATAAAATTATTTACTACATCTCGCCACAGGTATGGGCCTGGAAGGAGAACCGCGTTCATAAAATGAAACAATGCATTGATAAAATGCTGGTGATCCTGCCATTCGAAAAAGACTACTACAAAAACAAATGGAACTGGGAGGTTGAATATGTGGGCCACCCGTTGATAGAGGTGGTGGAAGAAGCGCAGTTGCAGTCAGGCAGCGTGCCCATATCCAATAAACCCATCATAGCCTTATTGCCCGGCAGCCGCAAACAGGAAATTCTTAAAAAACTGCCCATAATGCTGGAAGTAAGCCGCATGTTTCCGGCTTACCAATTCGTAGTGGCCAAAGCCCCCGGTCAGGAAGACAGTTTTTATGAAGCCGTGCTGGCTACTTATCCCAACGTATCGGCCGTGCGTGATGCTACCTATAACCTGCTGTTGCAATCACGGGCTGCACTGGTAACTTCTGGTACCGCCACCCTGGAAACTGCCTTATTTGGCGTTCCCGAAGTGGTTTGTTATAAAGGCAGCAACATCAGCTACCAGATAGCCAAACGGTTAATAAAGGTGAAATACATTTCCCTGGTCAATCTTATAATGGACAAACTGGTAGTAAAGGAACTCATTCAAAACGATCTTACCCCGGGTAATTTGCGTAAGGAGCTGGATGCGTTGCTCACCAATGAAGCTACCCAGCAGCAATTGAAGAATGACTATGCCGCCTTGCAACATTTGCTTGGCCAGGGTGGACATGCTTCGGCGAGAGCGGCTTCGCTTATCGTAGATTATTTGCAGAAATAGCAATTGTTCTTAGTTCTATGTTCTTAGTTCTATGTTCCAGGTTCCGAGTTCCAGGTTGCCGGTTACCAGTCACCGGTTGCCAGGCATCGACGCGGTGTTTTCCCGGTAACTGGTACCTGGTAACCGGCAACTACTTCTTCATCATCACCAGCTTTACAATAATAACGATGATCGCTATCAGGAACATGAACAGGGAGATCCTGTTTATGCCATGCATATAGCGCATCCAACTGGTATTGGGTGCATTTGGGTCGCGTTTCTTCAGGTAGAGGTATTCCTGTAATTGTCTCCAGATTCCCATAATTAATTCACTGGTTTTTGGCGAAGTTACGGAAAACAGCCCCAAGCTTCAAGCTGCAAGCAATACACCGCGTCGCGGCAACTTTGAACTTTGAACTCGGAACCTTGAACTTGAAACTCCGTACCGGAAACCAGCCTGAAGCTTGTAGCTTGTAGCTTGCAGCCGTTTTCACACTACCATCTCCGTCAGACAGCCTGCCAGCGATTCCATCCCTAAATTCCTGCTTCCATCCTAAAAACGGCGGGCTTACTTAAAAGCATTAGTAAATTGAATGAACCTAAAAAAACAAATATGAGAAAATTCCTGATGGTCCTCATCATCACGCCGGGTTTGTTGCTGACCGCTGCCCGGGCGCAGGATAAAAAAGGGACCGCTGTGGCGCCACCCCTTTCTACAGATTCTGCCAAAAAGAAACCCGCCGGTATTAGCGATAAAGTAAAAAGCAGCCGTAAGTACGATGGTCTGTTCACGCTGTACCAGGATACGGTAACCGGTTCGGTTCAATTATATGTAAAGAAAAATCAGCTGGGTAAAGAATATATCTATCAAAGCTTTTCTATTAATGGCCCCAACCAGTTATACCTGAACCAGAGCATGCACCGCCAAACCCTGGTTTTTAAAATAGAAAAAGCTTTTGACAAACTGGAGTTCAGCCGCGTAAACACCCGGTTTTGGTACGACCCCAACAATCCGGTAAGTAAAACAGCTACCGTTGACAAACCCGAAGCGGTTTTTCAGGTGGAGAAAACGGTGGCAGAAGATGGAGACGGCTACCTCATCAGTGCCGATGGTTTGTTCATCAGCGAAAAACTGGATCCCGTGAAACCCGTGTTCCCGCCCGGTATTCCGCCCACGGCCATCTTTAACCTGGGTAACCTGAACCCCGCCAAATCGCGTTACACCGCCCTTCGTTCTTTCCCCGGTAACAGCGACATTGTGGTTGACCTGGCCTATGACAACCCTGTACCTTACAATTACGGCACTACCGACATTACAGATGCCCGTTATGTACGCGTTCGCATGCAACACAGTTTGATTGAAATGCCGAAGAACGATTTCCGCGCCCGGCGCGATGACCCACGCGTAGGTTACTTTTCTCAACTGGTAAACGACCAAACCAGCATCAGCCCGGTTCCTTATAAAGACATCATCCACCGTTGGAACCTGAAGAAAAAAGACCCAACTGCGGCACTAAGCGAACCGGTTGATCCCATCGTTTTCTGGATAGAAAATACCACCCCTGTTGAATATCGCCAGGCTATTGTTGACGCAGGTTTAAAATGGAATGAAGCCTTTGAAAAGGCTGGTTTCAAAAACGCCGTTCAAATGAAAATAATGCCCGACGATGCGGATTGGGACCCTGCTGATATTCGCTATAATGTGATCCGTTGGGTTTCTTCTGCACAGCCAACCTATGGCGCTATTGGTCCCAGCTTTGTAAACCCAAAGACCGGGCAAATTATTGGCGCCGACATCACCATTGAATGGTACTCAGGCAGCGCCACACCTATTCTGGAAGAATTGTTCAGATCAACTGCCACTACCGGCAACCTGACATTTCCCGGTATGGAACCGCAGCAGGAAGCTTTTTGCACCCTGGCCAATGAACTGAAAGGACAGCTGCTAACAGGTATGACCGTACTGGATGCCACCAACGCTACCGCGGCCGATCTGGCTGAAATGCACAAACAGTTTCTTACCTACCTGGTGTTACATGAAATGGGTCATACCCTTGGGTTGAACCATAATATGAAAGCCAGCCAAATGTTATCACCCGCCGAAATAAACAATACCGAGCTTACGCATCAAATAGGTTTAATAGGTTCTGTAATGGATTACCCGGCCATTAACATTGCAGCCGACAGAAGCAAACAAGGCGATTACTACACCACCAAAGCTGGTCCATATGACCTGTGGGCTATTGAATATGGTTATACCCCATTTAGCGAAGGCGAAGAAGCTGCAGGTTTGAAAAAGATCATTGCCCGCAGCACCGACCCCAAACTGGCCTTTGGTAACGATGGCGACGACATGCGCGCACCCGGTAAAGCCATGGACCCGCGCGTAAACGTGAACGAATTAACCAGCGACGCCATTGGGTATGCAGAAGAACGCTTTAAGATCGTAAACCAGGTAATGGGCAAACTGGTACAGAAGTATACTAAAGAAGGTCAGTCGTATGCAGAATTACGCACCCGTTATGGTACGTTGTTGGGTCAGCGTTTTAACATGGCCTCAGCCATCAGCCGCTATGTGGGTGGTATTTATATCGACAGAAGTTATCCTGAGCAGAAACCAACCAACAAACCTTATACCCCTGTGCCGCTGGCTACACAAAAACGCGCCATCGACATGATGAACAAATACATTTTTGCACCCGATGCGTTTGATGCCGATGCCCAGGTATTTCCTTACCTGCAACCACAACGCCGCAGCTTTACACAAAGTAACTCGG
>CBIMFG010000735.1:0-3611 GCA_966243125.1 uncultured Niastella sp. | reverse complement strand
TACCCGCAGCAGGGAAATCAACTGGTCAACATCAACAGGTTTGGTAATATAATCGGAGGCGCCGGCTGCAATACATTTTTCCCGGTCGCCCGTCATGGCTTTGGCGGTAACGGCAATCACGGGCAGGTTGCGGTATTGCGGCATTTTACGCAGTATTCGGGTGGTTTCATAACCATCCAGTTCGGGCATCATCATATCCATTAACACCATATCTACCTTTACATTGCCTTCCAGTTGCTTCAACGCTTCTTTGCCATCAATGGCCGAGATCACCTGCATGCCATAACTTTCCAGTGATTTTGACAACGAAAAAATATTACGCACGTCATCATCAACCACCAGCACGGTTTTGCCTTTCAGCACTTCGCCGGTTTCCACTTTGCGGTTACGTTTGTAGGAGCGGGCGTCCTGTTGATTTTCTTCTACCAGGTGAAGGAACAACGACACTTCATCCAAAATGCGCTGGTAGGAGTGCGCTGTTTTTACAACAATGGTGTCGGCATATTGCTTGATCTTTACTTCTTCGCTTTGCGACAGGTTTTTACCCGTGAATACAATAATGGGAACATCTTCGAGGCCCTTTGTTTTTTTCACTTCATCCAGCGTGTCGTACGAACGTTGCGCAGGTATGCCCATATCGAGGATCACACAATCAATCTCTTTTTGGGTGAGTGATTTTATCCCATCTTCAACCGTGTTCTCAATTTCAGAGGCAACGTTGTAATTGCTCAGGAAGTAAGCCAGTGCTTTGGCGTGTTGGGTGTTTTCTTCAACAATAAGCACTTTTTTAGGATGGCGGTTCAAGGCATGTTCGATCTTCGAGAACATTTCGCCTAGCTTTTCAAAGGCAACGGGTTTGTTGATGAAATCAACCGCCCCTTTTGACAGGCTTTGGGTTTTTGCCTGGTAAGACGACATAATATGTACGGGTATATGCCGGGTTTTGTTGTCGGCCTTCAGTTCATCCATCACCTGCCAGCCACTCATTACCGGTAGTTGCAGATCGAGTAAGATACCCAATGGCATATATTGTTTGGCCAGTGCAATGCCTTCATCTCCCCGAACCGCCACAATACCTTTGTAGCCTTTGGCGCGGGTGTAATCGAGTAATGAGCGGGCAAATGCGGTATCGTCGTCAATGATCAGGATCGACTTTTCGCCCGGTGCAATAGCTGCACGGTCATCTTCAACAGGTGAAGGAATAACCGGTGAAATATACTGGTTATCGCCTTCGTTGAATGCGGCAGCCGTTTTTTCTGTTGGTTCTTTGTGCGCAGTGCCCATAACAGAATGAGGCGTTTTTGGCGTTTTAATGGTTTTTGTTACTGGCAGCTCCAGTATAAATTCGCTGCCCTGGCCTTCTGTGCTGGTCAATGTAATTTCCCCATTCAGCAACTGGGCTAATTTCTGACTGATGCTTAAACCCAGGCCTGTACCGCCAAACTGCCGGCGGGTACTGCCATCTGCCTGCTGAAATGCTTCAAAAATAATAGCCTGCTTTTCTTTTGAAATACCTATGCCGGTATCTTTTACCGAGAACCGGCATTCGTTTCCTTGTTTGGTTATGCTTAAAACTACTGATCCTTTTTTGGTGAACTTGATGGCGTTTGATACCAGGTTGCGTAAGATCTGGTTTAACCGCAAACGATCGGTTTCAATTGTCAGCGGCTGATCGCTTTCCTGTTCAACGGTAAACACAATGCCTTTTTCCTGCGCCAATGGTGCAAACAGGGATTGCAATTCACTCACCAGGTCGTTAACGCGCACATCCGTATATTCCAGCTCCATTTTACCCGCTTCGATCTTCGACAGGTCAAGGATCTCATCAATCAACGTCAGCAATCCTTTGCCGGATGTTTGTATAACATTGGCGTATTCAATCTGGTCGTTGGTTAAATTATTGGTGTGGTTCTCATTGAGCAAACGCGACAACAACAAAATGGAGTTAAGCGGTGTACGCAGCTCATGGCTCATGTTGGCCAAAAACTCTGATTTGTACTTGGTGCTCATGGCCAGTTCTTCGGCGCGGGCCTGTATTACCAGGTTCCGTTCCACTATCAATTCATTTTTCTCTTCCAGCAAACGGCTGCGTTCTTCCAGTTCCTGGTTGGCATGTTGCAGTTCTTCCTGTTGAACGCGTAATTCTTCTTCACTGGTTTGCAGGCGTTCGGCCTGTGCTTCCAGCTCGGCATTGATGTTTTCGAGTTCGGTATGTTGGGCCTGTAATTCTTCTGATTGGGCCTGCGTTTCGGTGAGTAATTCCTGTAAGCGCTGGTGGTCGCGGGCGCTGTGCACGGCCAGTCCGATATTGTAACCGGCCTCCCGCATAAAATCGAGCATAATAGGCGTGTATGATTGCAGGGAGGTAATTTCCAGTACGCCTTTTAATTTGCTTTCATAAAAAATAGGAATGGCCAAAATGGAGGCGGGCTTTATAGAACCGCCGGTATAATCAATGGTAACTTGTGTTTCGGGAATATTTTCGAGGTGCACAGGTTGTCCTGACTGGGCACACCGGCCGGCAATGCCTTCACCGAAGAGCACATTTGTTTTGCCGGATTTATTGCTGATGGCCACACCGGCCGACAGTTGTATGGTGTCTTCAGCTGAGCGCAAATAAAATGCGCCCTGGGCCGAACCGGTATAGTTGGTTATAAATTCTATTACATCAAACGTAAGCAATTCCAGTTCTTTTTTACCGATCATGATCTCGTTCAACTGTGCAATACCGGTTTGCAGCCACTGCTGGTCTTTCAGTTGGGTAAATGAAAGGTGCAGGGCATTCGTCATTTTATTTAAGGAAACGGCAATGCTGGCCAGGGCGTCGTTGCCGGAATCTTCTACTTTAACGCCATAATTTCCTTCAGTGATAGTGGTGGCCACCTCATCAATGAGTTCAAGTCTTCTTGAGATCTGTTCATCCTTTTCCTGCAACTCCAGTTGTAAGGCAGCCCGTTTTTTAAAATCATTCAACACCCTTAAAAATGAAATAATGGTTACCAGTAAGCCCAGCACACAGGCCACTACCATAAGGGTAGGGGTGCTGGCGGCAAAACGGTTCATGGTTTGCGTTCTTATTTTCAGCAGTGATTCTTCCCGGTCGCGCATCCGTTCTACAATAGTTCGTACGCTGTCCATTTTCTCTTTGCCAACAATGAGCAGGCTATCTGGTATCAATTCACCAGCACGCTTTTTCTGGATCAATTCGCCCAGAAAATTTATCCGGCTCAGGGCCTGTGTACGCAACTGGTCACAGTCCTTTTGCTGGGTTATGTTATCTGCTGTGAGCGTTTTTAAATCATTCAACAGGTTGTTGGCTTTTTCCCGGGAGCCGTTAAATGGCTCCAGAAATTCTTCGCGGCTGGTGAGCAGGTATCCGCGTTGGGCCGTTTCGGCATCAACCAGTACGGAGATCACACCTTCTACCTCTTTTCCTACGGCGTTGGTGTGGGCTACCCATCCGGCACTGCTGAGCAGGTTGTTGATGCTTACGTACGACGCTACGGCGCTTACGATAAGCAGTAATAAGGAAATGCCATAACCAATGATGAGGTTGCGTTTGAATGCATTCATCTTAATAAACTGTTTTATAAATTAAAACGTTAATTCGT
>CBIMFG010000734.1:0-3612 GCA_966243125.1 uncultured Niastella sp. | reverse complement strand
ACGATCACTAAAGATCGCTCTTGAGCGGGTCACGGTTCGCTGTGGCCCGCTCAGGCGTTTGCGAAGCAGTACGCATAATAGACATACTGTACAGTTCCCCTTCATATGTCATAGGTTAACGAATTAACGGCGGGAGGGGACTTGTTTGATTATACTTTGCAAATAGCGTGCAATTATTGTGCGTAATGAGTATCCTTTATTAACATCTGTTTAATTTTTCATACTTTGAAAAGGCGAAACAGCAAATCCCATTATTTTTATCAGGTACTAACCAATCAAAAAAACTATGGATACCCGCAGAGAGTTTCTTAAAAAAGCATCTGTACTAACAGGTGGCGCCGGCCTTATGCAATTGTTACCAGCCTCTATTGCCAAGGCATTGGCTATTGATCCCGAAGCCGGTAGCACCTGGAAGGATGCCGAGCACATTGTATTCCTGATGCAGGAGAACCGGTCGTTCGATCATGCTTTTGGTTCCCTGCAGGGCGTACGTGGCTTTAATGATCCGCGGGCTATTCGTTTACCAAACAAAAACCTGGTTTGGCTTCAATCCAACAAGGAAGGCGAAACTTATGCACCCTTCCGGCTTGATATTCACAATACCAAGGCTACCTGGATGAGTTCCCTCCCCCACTCCTGGGCTAACCAGGTTGATGCCCGTAACAACGGCCATTATGATAAATGGCTCGAGGCTAAACATTCAGGCAACAAAGATTACCGCGCCATGCCATTGACCATGGGTTTTCATACGCGGGAAGATCTTCCCTTCTACTACTCACTGGCCGATGCCTTCACCGTGTGCGACCACAACTTTTGTTCGTCCCTTACCGGCACCACGCCCAATCGGTTGTTTTTCTGGAGCGGCACCATCAGGGACAAGCAAGCCGAAAACGCACAAGCCAATGTATGGAACGAAGATGCTGATTACGATACCATGGTTAGCTGGACGACCTTTCCTGAAAGATTAGAAGAAAATGGTATATCCTGGAAAGTGTACCAGAACGAGTTGAGTGTGGGTGTAGGCTTTACTGGCGAAGAAGACAGCTGGCTGGCCAACTTTGGCGATAACCCGCTGGAATATTTTACGCAGTACAATGTAAAGTTCCATCCGGCATACATCGATAATTTGCCCAAAGCTGCAGCGGCCATTGCAGAAGCAATGAAAAAAGAGCAAACTCCTGAAAAACTGGATGCGCTCAAAAAACAACTGGCCATTATAGAAGCCGATCAAAAAAAATATACCAAAGAAAATTTCGAGCGGCTGAGTGCCCGGGAAAAAGCCCTGCACAAAAAGGCCTTCGATACCAATATAAAAGATCCCAATTACCACCAGCTTACCAATATTACTTATAAAGATGGCGATACAGAACGGCAAATGAAAGCGCCTAAAGGTGATGTATTGCAGCAGTTCAGGGATGAGGTAAAGAACGGCAGCCTGCCCACCGTATCGTGGCTGGTGGCGCCAGAGACTTTCTCCGACCATCCATCAGCCGCCTGGTTTGGCGTATGGTACATCAGTGAAGTGCTCGATATTCTTACCCAAAACCCCGAGGTTTGGAAGAAAACTATTTTTATACTTACCTACGATGAAAACGATGGCTATTATGACCATGTGCCGCCGTTTGTAGCGCCACATCCGCATAAAACGACAACCGGGTCAACGTCGGCCGGTATTAACACCGGTGTTGATTATGTTGCCAATAACGACCAGCAATCCATCAAAGAGCAGGCGCGTGAAAGTTCCATTGGATTGGGTTATCGCGTGCCTATGGTGATAGCCTCCCCCTGGAGCCGGGGCGGCTGGGTAAATTCAGAAGTGTTCGATCATACTTCTTCCATCCGGTTTCTCGAAGCGTTCTTAACGCACAAAACCGGCAAAAAGATCGAAGAACCCAATATCTCCAAATGGCGGCGTACGGTATGTGGCGACCTTACTTCTGTATTCAGACCTTATAATGGAGAAAAGATCACGTTGCCTGAATTTGTGGAAAGAGATGCATTTATTGAAGGCATTCACAAAGCGCAGTTTCGCCAACTGCCTTCGAATTATAAAAAGTTATCTGAAGAAGAAATTGCCGCCATCAACAAAGCGCCCTGGAGTTCACCATCGATGCCGCAACAGGAAAAAGGCATTCGCGATGCCTGTGCCTTGCCTTATGAATTATATGCTGATTGTGCATTATCAACCGATAAAAAAACTGTAACAATCACCATGCGGGCCGGCAACTCCATATTTGGCAACCAGTCCGCTGGTTCGCCCTTTCATATTTATGCGCCCGGTAAATACCAGCAACAGGAATTGCAAAATTGGGCTTACGCCGTAATAGCCGGACAAGGTTTAAAAGATAAATGGCAGTTGAATGATTTTGAGAACAATACCTATCATTTGCAGGTATATGGCCCTAATGGATTCTTCAGAGAATTCAATGGCAACCAACAAGATCCTATGGGAGAAGTTGAATTTGAATATGAAACCGATGCCAAACGGGATGATCTGTTGACGGGGAATGTGTATATAAAGTTCAGCAATGAAGGCAATCAACTGCTTGTTTTTGAGATCACCGACAATGCGTATAAAGCGCCGGTAAAAAGTATTGCTGTGCCACCAGGTCAAAATGCTACCAGGTCGTTGATCATTGGCACTAATAAAAGTTTTGGCTGGTACGACTTTTCTGTAAAATTGAAAGGCAATCAAACATTTGAGAAAAGATATGCCGGCCGGGTTGAAACCGGTAAGCCCACCAAAACCGATCCTTTTATGGGGCGCGTAATATAAGCGCAACAGTGACGACGGTCAGTATTTCAGCAGTAAGTAATTAGTAACTTTATAGATCGCCATTCTTTTTACTCACTGCTAAATACGCCGTTATGTCGGAAATGATTGCTCCTGCCATAGGCTCTGTTAACAAAGTGAACATCCTTGCGGCTAATAGAGAATATGTTGATAACAGCCTGTCTATCGATAGCAAGATCTCCTTCCGCCCATTTGTAAATTATTTAAAAGAGAAATTACAGGACGGTTCGAATACCCGGTCCAGAATATATAATTACCTCATAGAACGGTTTGAAGAAACCCCTGCTTTGTTGCAGCCGGTTACTGATGCACATATACTGGATGAGAACAAGGACCTGCTAGACATGTTAGGCACCACGCTGTTTCCGGTAGTTAGTGAACACGAAACAAATATGTTCACCATGAGTGTGCCTTACGAATTTTCTATCTTCAACTATTCTATCCCGTTTCGGAAATTATTTATTGATGAAACCGAAGAACATTTTCTGTTGCCCGACAATGCAACAGAAGAAGATCTTAAACAGGCACAATGCGCTTTGATGTATGAACACATTCTCGAAAAGTTCTACAATATAAAATTGAATGAAGCGCCATACCTGGTATACCCTGTAGTAGATAAAACAACCGGTATGCGGCGTTATTACAAACTGCGTTACGACCGGCGGTTTATCGACATCATACTTAAGGGTGAACTACCACAAATACAGGATTGTGGGGTATGTTTAAACACCCTGCGCATACTGGACCTGGAACGGCAACTTGAAAAAATGCCGCTCCATCTGTTTGAAGTGGAGGGTTTTGGGGTATGGATATCCGAA
>CBIMFG010000733.1:0-3616 GCA_966243125.1 uncultured Niastella sp. | reverse complement strand
TATTTACTTCAACATTCAAAATTCTTCGGTTCAATATTCGATATTAAAATCATGCCCGCGCGTGGTACAATTTTGTAAATACTATCATTTATAATGAAAACCATTTACCTCATACACAATCCCGGCGCCGGTGATGAAGCGCACTCCCAAAAAGCCCTGGCAACGTTAATCGAAGCTGCAGGCTATGTGTGTAGACATTGTTCTACAGATGACAGGAATTGGCAAAACATACCCCCCGAAACAGATTTTATTGTAATTGCAGGCGGTGATGGCACTGTAAAGGAGGTAGTGTCGGTGCTATTAAAAAAAGCGCACCCGGTAAAACGGTTACCGGTAGCCATACTGCCTTGCGGTACGGCCAACAACATTGCAGAAACCTTAAATATTAAAGGCGAACTGATAGATATTATCCGTTCGTGGGGCACGCCCCAAACTACCGCCATTGATGTGGGTGAAATTTTTGATATAGAACAACAACCCGATTTCTTTATTGAAAGTTTTGGCTATGGCTTGTTCCCTTACCTGATGATGGAAATGAAAAAACAGGGCAAAAACGACATCCCTGATAAGGATCAGAAAATGAAAGCAGCCCTGCAACTGATGCATGACATCAGTCATACTTACAAACCGCATTATTGTGAACTGATCATTGATGGCGAAGATCATTCAGGCGAATACCTGATGGCAGAAGTAATGAACACCCGTTTTATAGGACCCAATCTTTTTTTATCACCATATGGCCACCCGGGTGATGGCACGTTTGAAGTAGTATTGATACCGGGAAACGACCAGGCAAAATTCGCTGCTTATATCGACAGCAAACTCAACAATGCGGAAGTAATATTTAAATTCATCACTATTAAAGCAGAGGACGTGCGTATAAAATGGAATGGCAGGCATGTTCATGTAGATGACCAACAACTTACTTTAAAGGAAAACACGCCGGTGCATGTACGAATTAAGAAGAACGCATTAGTATTCTTAATATAACTGGCAACAATCATATATTTCAGTGACCACCATCATTATAAATTATACGAACCTGTTATACATTCGCATTACGGGTTTTTCATAGGATATTTAAAAAATCAGAGACTAGAGCCCCGATTTCTATCGGGGCTTTTTTTATTTTATGAATATTGATGAGCGTTATAAATACAAGCGTCCCGATAAAAAAATCGGGACGCTTACTTTTTAATTTATTTAAGAAGATTGGGCAACTACATCAGTTCAATAAATTCTCCAGTTCTTTTTCGTTTAAAATGGTAATAGCGCCATCGTGAATTTCGATCAGCTTTTCACTTTTAAATTCACTGAGTGTTCTGATCATGGAGGCCGTGGCTGTGCCGGCAATAGCTGCCAGGTTTTCCCGGCTTATATTAATGGAGGTTTTGTATTTTTTGTTCACAGTGATCAATGCATCTGCTACTTTTTTGCGCAGGGACTTGTAAGCAAGCCCCAGCAGCAGCTGTTCTTTTTCGGTAATGTTCCGGGCCAGCATGGTCATAAAACGAATTACCACTTCTTTTCTGGTATTCATTAATGCATCAAATTCATCTTTGGGAATAATGGCCAATTCCGTATTTTCCATGGTCTCTGCCCGTTCTTTATAAACAGTTCCTTCCAACAGGGCTACATAGCCCAAAAAATCGCCTTCGCCATAAATACCTACAATCAACTCCTTCCCTTCTTCATTGGTTTTGTAGGTTTTTACTTTTCCTTTCTTAATATAGTAGAGCCGCGCCGGACGGTTCCCCTCCACATAAATGATCTGTTTTCTTTTGTATTTGCATACATCCCGGTTATCGCTTAACAGGCAAAGAATATCGCGCTCATTATTTTTAGGACCATCGAGCACATGATGAGCGTTTGCGTGTAAGGACGCTTCGCCCTGTACAAACTCCTGTTTAAACCATTCAGCACGCTTTAAACGGCATTCTATTGCCTGTAAAAGCTCGGTTTTCTCAAACGGCTTAATAATGTAATCATCTGCGCCCAGCTCCATGCCTTTGCGCATTTCAGCGCGGTTGGCCGTGTCGGCCATAAAAATAAACGGCGTGTTTCGAATTGTGGGATTTTTGTGAATCAGGTGAAGAACGCCATAACCGTCTAATTGCGGCATAAGCACCTCGCATAAAATGAGATCGGGTTTCTGGTGCAAGGCAATTTCAATTCCTGTTTTTCCATCTTCGGCAGTAAACACCTTGTAATTAGCCAACTCCAGGATCTCTGCAATATTCTCTCTGATCCCGGCATTGTTTTCAATAACAAGAATCTTCTTCATGTTTTGGTCGGGTTTTAAAAATGAGCAAAAGCTGTTTCCTATGCCATGGCAAGCATAGTCATTGACCTGGTCGGTCTCAGTCTTCTAAGGAACAATATGAGCGATTATTGAACGGCTTGGATAAGGTTTTAAGAACTTTGTTACGGAGTAGTGTTTCAAAAAAAGAACGGAGAGACAATTTCCCTATGGCCTCACTGTTTTGAACTAAGACAGTGTTGAAAGTTGAGTTTATTTATTTAACCTGCAAGGATCGGGTTACTGCTATTAATATGAAACGGCTGGACTATGCACTTAAAGATAACGTATTTATTACATCATCCAATCGGCATCATATATTTTTTTATGAATTCATCAGGCTGGTAACAGTGCAAATAATATACTGTTTGGATTATTTGTTTCCAGGTAAGACACGGTGAGGATGTGCAAAGTTGCATAATTCCATTATTTTTTCATCCTGTACCATCAGGTTTTTTTGAAAAAAAATGCGAATACGATGTAGCCTTATAAGAAAGCTGATCTACGTCATTGTGTTACTTCATCAAGCAAGTATAATACTGATCTATAGTTCTTACCTGATGATTCTGCTAATGCCATTTCACAGGTTTTTGCTGTTGAATAACAATCGTTGCTCTTAGCATTGTTCACCTCTTCCACTTCGGCACGCGTTGCAGAAGCTGTTAAGCCCGGATAATAAAACCCGCGATCACCAGCCATGCCGCAACAACCGGCAGTGTTTGGAATTACAGGCTGGTCAACCGTTTGCGCAGCCAGCTGTAACAGGTTTTTGTTCAGGTTCATTTTGTGCAACGAGCATACAGGATGAAATACAGCCTTGTCTTTTTTCTTTGTGATCGTTAATCGGGGTAAGAGTAAATCTGTAGCAAACTGAAGACTGTCTATAATTTTTAACTGATCGAACCGCTGTTGATTTTCAGGCGACAAAAACGGCCGGCAGGTTTGCAGTGAGTGCGTGCAGGATGTAATATCAAGCACAATGGGCAGGCTGCCGCTTTTACTCCATTCCCACAAAGTTTCAATTGTTTTATTTACAATGAAACGGTATGCGGGTGTAAACCCTTTAGAGGCAAATGGCTGTGCGCAGCAAGTGCCGGTAAGATTGTCAGGAATTAGCAAACGAATATTTGCTTTTTCAGCCAGGCGGCGGCAAACATCCACAATGCTTTCTTTCTTCTCCATATCAGCGCCCATGGTGCGACTGATGCAGGAAACAAAATACACCACATCAGCCTGTTCAGGCGTTTGTGATTTAACCGTTAAAGGCGATGTTAACTGTTGTGGCCACAAAGGAAATGCAGGTGCTATTTTGCGAAC
>CBIMFG010000732.1:0-3616 GCA_966243125.1 uncultured Niastella sp. | reverse complement strand
CATAAAACAAACTGAACATTTTCTATGTGACCTACATCTATTCTGGTATAAAGGTGGTAATTCAAATGCACTTTTTACATAGGAGGGAAATTAATCTGAATACTTTAACAAGTTACAAATAATTAAGGAAAATGTTTAAACCGGTATACTGCAGTTGATCCATTCGGGGTCAAAATGCGCTTTGTATTTTTTGTAGAAATTAATAGCCGGTTCATTCCACTCCAGCACCTGCCATACAATGCCATTGAATTGCATTTCCTTTGCCTCCACAATCAATTGATCGAACAGCTTTTTACCCAGGCCCTGCCCCCGCATTTTTTCTGTAACGATCAGGTCTTCGAGGTACATGCGCTGGCCCTTCCAGGTACTGTAACGAATGTAATACATCGCAAAACCCTCCACCTGTCCGTCAACTTCAGCCACCAACGCCCACCAAACCGGTTGTTTTCCAAAGCCACTTTCTACAAAGTGCTCCATAGTAACGGTAACTTCCTGCGGCGCTTTTTCATATTCCGCCAGCTCGCGAATTAATTCCAATAACCTTACACAATCTTCTTTTACGGCACGTCTGATGTTTATTTCCATGTTTGTATAGTGAATATTATTTTATTATTTCAATGATTGCTCAAGATCCTTAAGTATATCCTGCACATTCTCCATGCCAATACTCATGCGAATAAGTCCATCCGTAATACCATACTGCTCACGTTGTGCTTTAGGCACGCCATAGTGCGTCATAGAGGCGGGGTGGCACAACAAGGTATCACAGGTACCGAGCGACACGGTGCGCGTACACAGTTGCAGCTTATCCATCATTTGAACACCGGCCTGCAAACCACCTTTGAGCTCAATGCTCATAATAGCACCGGGGTGCCGCATTTGTTTGCGGGCCAGGGAATGATCAGGGTGTGAAGCCAAACCGGTATAATTCACTTTGGCAACCGCTGTATGCTTTTCCAGGTAACTGGCTACTTCAGTAGCATTGTAGCAATGGCGTTCCATACGTATTTCCAGGGTACGCATCCCATTGATGAGCAGAAAAGCATCAAAGGGATTGCTGTTACCGCCCAACAACTGGTAGGTTTTGGCTGCCCTTTCATTCATAAATTGTATATCGCGCCCCAATAACACGCCGCCTACTGCGGTGCCATGTCCATTCAGAAATTTGGTGGTAGAATGAATAATGAAATCAACGCCATAGCGAAATGGTTGCTGCAGGTAAGGGGTAGCGAAAGTATTGTCACATGCTACCAGCTTGCCATATTTTTTTGCGAGCTTAGTCAGTTCTTCTATATCTACACACTGCACAGTTGGGTTGGCTGGTGTTTCGAGGTACACCATTTTTATTTGCGGATTGGCCTTTAATGCTTCTTCAGCTTTATTCAGATCGCGCAAATCGGCAATCACGGCTTCTATGCCCAAACCAGGCAGTATTTTATCCATCATTTCCTGGGAACCGCCATAAAGGGAAAAATGCGACAGTATTTTATCACCTGCTTTCAGGTTCGAGATAAACAGTGTGGTAATAGCAGCCATGCCTGAGGCATGCAGTAATGCTTTTACGGTGAGGGGGGTGCCGTTGGCATTTGATACGCCAAAACATTCCATGGCGGCAATCTTTTTCTCTGCTTCGGTAAACGTGGGGTTACCCCAGCGGCTGTAAATGTAACCTTCTTCCTGTTTGCTAAAGCGGCGCATGCCTTGTTCGGCCGAGTCGTATACAAAAGTAGAGGAAGCGTAAATGGGCGTTAGGTGTGCGTAGTTGGGATCCTGTTCGTGACCGGCATGTATTGCCAGCGAGGTAAAACCGGTATATTGGAATTCTTTATTTGCCATGTTTAAAAATATTGAATCTGTAATAAAAAATGTTGAACATCGAAGTAAAACTTACTTCAACATTCAACATTCAATATTCATCTGTTTAATATTATTCTAGTATCCCCACTTTAACAGGGTAGCGCCCCAGGTAAAGCCACCACCAAAAGCCGCCAGCACAATGTTGTCGCCTTTTTTCAGTTGGCTTTCCCAGTCCCACAAACACAGCGGAATGGTGCCGGCTGTGGTATTACCATACCGTTGAATGTTCAGCATTACTTTATTGTGGTTCAAACCAATGCGGTCGGCCGTAGCATCAATGATGCGTTTGTTGGCCTGGTGAGGCACCAGCCAGGCAATATCATCACCGGTAAGGCCATTTCTTTCCAGCAGTTCAGCACTAACATCGGCCATACCTTTTACGGCTGCCTTAAATACGGGCTGTCCTTCCTGGTATATAAAGTGTTCTTTGTTGGCAACTGTTTCTGCAGAAGCCGGGCGTAATGAGCCGCCTGCTTTCATATGCAGGTGTGCGCAGCCAGCGCCATCGCTTCTCAGAATGCTATCCTGTACGCCATAGCCTTCGGTATTGGCTTCCAACAATACAGCTGCGCCGCCATCGCCAAAAATGATGCAGGTAGTACGATCGCTGTAATCAACAATAGAACTCATTTTATCGCCACCGGCTACAATTACTTTTTTATACCGGCCACTTTCAATTAATGCGGCGCCGGTAGTAAGGGCGTACAAAAAGCCACTGCAGGCAGCCAGCAGGTCAAAACCCCAGGCATTTTTAAGGCCGGCCTTGTGGCATACCAGGTTAGCGGTTGAAGGGAACATCATGTCAGGGGTAACAGTCCCAATTACCAGTGCATCAATTTCCAGGGGGCTTATGCCTCTTTTTTTCAGAATTTGTTCAACTGCGGGAGTCAGGAGATCTGAGGTACCTTTTTCTCCTTTTAAAATTCTTCTTTCTTCAATCCCGGTACGGCTCCGGATCCATTCGTCATTGGTATCTACTATCTTTTCTAAATCTGCATTAGTCAGCTTGTCTTCCGGAACAAAACCACCAACAGCTGTGATGGCGGCAGTAATTTTTTGCGTCATGCTACTTTTATACAAGTTTGATATTGAATTATTTTCAAGAACAAAATCACTATCAATGAGTAATAAGCTGGCAAAGATAGGGCAAAGCCAGTTATTCAGTTCCAAGTTCAGAGTTCTTAGTTCTTTGTTCGGAGTTCTGAGTTCTGGGTTTTCAATTTTTCACTTCTCTGTTTTTCATCCATCATTCTTCATTTCCAGCTTTCGGCTTTCGGCTTTAGGCTTTTGGCTTTTGGCTTTAAGCTGTATTCTGGCATCATTTCTGACCCTACTATAACGTTCTCATTAAGTAAAAGTTATATAAAAACTGTGCTAATTACGAAATAGGCACATTCGTCAAACTATCAAACTTAATCCGTTATTTTCGCCTTATGATCGCATTCGTAAGAGGGCAGTTTGTATTAAAAACTCCAGCCGTTGTGCATGTTGAGGCTCATGGTGTAGGCTACGAGCTGCACATAAGTCTGAATACCTATTCACATATCCAGTCGCTCGACAAAGGACTGTTGTATACGCACTTGCACATTAAGGAAGATGCGCATACCCTCTATGGCTTCTTCGATGTGGCTGAAAAAGAACTGTTTCTGCAGCTGGTGAGCGTATCGGGCGTGGGTGCAGCTACCGCCCGTATGATGCTGTCTTCCCTGAAGCCCGAAGAGCTGTCCGCCGCCATTGTACAGGGCAATACCAAACTTTT
>CBIMFG010000731.1:0-3618 GCA_966243125.1 uncultured Niastella sp. | reverse complement strand
GCCCTGGAAGCGAACCAATTAACAGTTGGCACTATTCAGCCAACAAATGCTGATCCCAATGGATACGTATACCGCCAAACTCCGGAACGCTTAAGCATGAGTGGTAATGTAAACCATATTAAGCAGGGTCAGTTTATTGATCTGTGGATACAAACTGATAAGCCTGTAAAGAGCGATAGTACAGCGCATTAATCGAAAGAATGTAGTTAGTTTATAAAAAAAGAACCCCGGCGATATCACCGGGGTTCTTTTTTTATATGAGTTCAATTCTTACAACTTCACATTCAGCCCCAGCATAAAGTTGGTGCCAGCCATAGGGAAGTAAAAGTTCTCGGTAGTTACTGCGCCACCATATTGGTAACTGTAAGTATACCCGTTGGGTTCATACTTTTTATTGAAAACGTTGTTTACCTGACCAATGAACGTGATCTCTTTGAACAGGGCCTTACGTAAGGTATAGCTTAAGCGTGCGTCCTGCACATAATATGAGTCAAGGCTACGTTTTTTGTCGGAAGTATTGTCGAGGTACTGACGGCCGGCATATTTTGCAGGCAGGCTTATTTCAACATTGCTGCAGGGAATGAAATTCAACATACCTGAGGCAATAATAGCAGGAGAAAAGGCAATGTCGGTATTACCGTGTGGAACCGCCTTTTGACCACCATTGTCGTAATCATCGTAATATTCAGTAAAGTTCCTGATCTGGTTTTTGCTGAACGTGATGTTGCCCGCAGCATTTAACCAATTGGTGAATCGCATACCGCCTTGTAATTCTATACCCATGCGATAGCTGTCAGGCACATTGGTGCGCGTATAAGAGCCAACATCGTTAATCTTTCCGGTTAACACCAACTGATCTTTATACATCATATAATACAGCGTAACGCCCCAGTTATAATCACTGGTTTTCTTTGCAGCGCCCAATTCAAAATCATGAAGTTTCTCAGGTTTGGGTTGCTGGTTCATGCCTGCTTCAAAATCATCGCGGTTAGGTTCTTTATTACCTTGCGAGTAAGAGCCATATACCTGGTAATTGTTCTTTGAGTATGATAACCCAACTTTGGGGTTGAAGAAATTCCAGGTGTTATGCAGTTGCAGGCTGGGGTTGCTTTTAAAACCGCCAATGTCATATAATACGCGACGGTATTGCAGATCAACAAACCCTTGCAGGTTGCTGGTTAGTTGCAACTGGTATTTGGCATAGGCGTTCACATCCGTTTTATATGCATCATTTCTATACCATTGGTAGTTGTCGGGAATACCGCCCAATTGCGACCAGGTTACGTTGCCATAGTGTTTCCCGTCATAGCGGTTCCAGCCGCCACCAACAATCAGCTGGCTGATAGCATCTTTATATTGAACGGAAAATACCTGTCCGTAGAAGTAGTTATCCAGCCATTGTTGTTGAACCAGGTCGGTTGTACTGATGGTATCAGCACCAAAGACCGGGTTGTTCAACCCATAATCACCATAAGCAATAGCAGGTTTGTATTCTTCATAATAGCCCTTGCCACGCGTTAAAAAGAAGGCTGTATTGAAAGTGAGTCTGCCATTGAAATCGTGGTTGATGAACAACTGATAATGGTCCTGCTGATAATTATCGGTTTGATTGGCGTAGGTGAAGTAATTATACTTTCTGGGATCAGATGAAAACAAATTGGTTGAATCCTGCGGTGTAAAATATAAAGAGCCAACGTTGTTGTTATAATGATTTTCCAGATCAGCTTTGCTGCCGCGCAATTTGGCTTCAGGAATACCATTCCAGGCCTGATAGGTTTTTTCGTTGCCAGAAAATACGTTCACCCGAACAGACGTGTTCTTGTTTATATAAGCGCCTGACAAATAAAACGATTTCAACGAACTATTGGCTCGATCAATAAAACCATCGCTCGATACCTTTGAAACGCGGGCGTCGAGTGTAAAGTGGTTATTAATTAACCCACTACCCGCTTTAACCGTATGTTTCCAGGTGTTGAAGGACCCGTAGGTGTTATTTATTTCGGCATAAGGCGTAGTATTCACTTCGTTGGTGCTTAAATTAATGGTAGCGCCAAAAGCGCCGCCACCGTTTGATGAAGTACCTACACCACGTTGAACCTGTATGCTGTTTACAGATGAGGTGAAATCGGGCAGATCTACAAAGAACGTTCCCTGCGATTCGGCATCGTTATAAGGAATGCCATTCAGCGTAACGTTGATGCGTGTGGCATCACTGCCCCTGATGCGAATTGCAGTATAACCAACTCCATTACCAGCGTCGGAATTTACGATCACCGAAGGCGTTTGATTTAAGATGAATGGCAGGTCCTGCCCAAGGTTAAGTTTTTCAATATCTTTTTTCGAAAGATCGTTTTTGGTGAAGGGCGCTTTATCGCCGGCACGGGTTGACTTTATTTCAACCGGTTGTAAAAAAAGGTTCAACCGCTCCAGCTTTACATCGATTACATTACCGCTGGCAACAGGCTGATTTACTGATGTAAAACCTATTGAAGTAACATGCAGGGTATAATTACCCGCTTTAACTTTCCTGAACTCAAACGATCCATTTTCGGAGGTAAGCGTTGACATTCCATTGCTTAATTCTACAGTGGCGGAGGCAATGGGAGTTGAAGATGCTGCATCTGTTACTTTACCGCTTATTTGAGCAGTAAGACAATGAGTGAGTAACAGGTAGCAAATCCCCAAAAGCATTTTTTTCATGTGTATCCTATTAGTTAAAAAATGATTTAAGAGAAATGCTGCGAAAGTGAAGCGTAGACAAATACGGAGCTACCTTCCCTGCGCAGGCATTACCCTGATCAGGTTCAACGGGTATTTTCTCAGCAATTCCGCCAACGGCGAAAAAGCACCCCGGGAAACTGAAGTCTCTATTTTAAAGAGCCGACAAAGATACGACATTATTATTTTTAAGAATATTGTAACAAAAGGAGCCTGTTGTCCGTCATACCACCATATGTTTAAAATGCTTAAACACCTTTTAACTTCTATATTGTTATTAATCAATCTTATGGCTGCAAGCCAGGAGAAAACTTACTATGAACCCAATGCCGTAAAACGTACGGTAGGAAGTTTTCACACCATCAAAGTTTCTGATGGTATTGATCTGTACATTATACAAGGAGAAGAGGATGCGGTAGTGGTAAGCGCCACTGAAATAGCCCAGCGGGATAAAATGAGGACTGAGGTGGAAAATGGCGAGCTGAAGATCTATGTAAGCACCGGCGGATTTAACTGGAAAGGCAGGAGGTTTAAAGCCTATGTGTCAGTAAAAACATTGAATAAATTGCGGGCTGCAGGCGGGGCTGATATCATTGTTCAGGGCGAATTGAAGCTTGATAAGCTACAGCTGTTATTATCAGGCGGCAGTGATTTTACCGGTCAGGTTACAGTAACTGATCTTACCGTTGATCAAAGTGGCGGTTCTGATGTGCATATAAAAGGAACTGTTGTTAACCTGCGGGTAAATGCCAGTGGCGGCAGTGATTTTAAAGGCGGCGACCTGGTGGCTGAATATGCGATTATTGATACGAGTGGCGGCAGTGATGCAACCCTTACGGTTAACAAAGAAATGGCGGCAGAAGCCAGTGGCGGCAGTGATGTCAATTACAAAGGAAACCC
>CBIMFG010000730.1:0-3619 GCA_966243125.1 uncultured Niastella sp. | reverse complement strand
AGGAAGTAGTTGACCAGCGGAGTAGAACCGGTACATTTGAGACCCGCTATTTTCCATCAGACATCAGTGCCGAAAAAGCATTGGAGAATATGGGTGCCGGTGCTGCGCCACCCGGTTCATCGCAACCATTGCCTACTACTTTTAAACAACCGCCCAGCCGCATCTTTTCTTTATTTGGCCGGGCCAGTTATTCGTACGACGATAAATACTCGGCCACCTTTAGCCTGCGTGCCGATCGCTCATCCAAATTCAGTTCAGATAATGGTACGCTTGTGTTTCCATCAGGATCGGTATCGTGGCGGTTCAGTCAGGAAGGTTTTATGAAAGACTTATCGTGGTTGAACGATGCCAAACTTCGTTTCGGCTATGGATCGGTGGGCAATAACCGCATCGATAACCTGATGTATATGCAGCTGTATGGAGTAACCGGTCAGTATGCATTCAATCACATCATACAACCCGGCGTAGCGCCTATTTCCTTACGCAATCCCAATTTGAAATGGGAACGAAATACCACCATGAATGTTGGGTTGGATTGGGCTATGCTCAACAACCGCATACAGTTAACGGTTGATGTGTATAAAAACACTGCCAAAGATCTTTTATTGTCGGTGAACATTCCGCCCACACTAGGATATACCCAGCAGTTACAGAACCTGGGTGCTACCAGCAACCGCGGTGTGGAGATCCAGGTGAATGCCATTCCCATTTCGAAAAAAGATTTTACCTGGAACAGCAATTTCAATATTTCATTCAATAGAAACAAAGTAGAGAGCCTGGGTGGTGTAAGCCAGATGACGCGTAACTCAGGCTGGCAGGGAAGTGATGGAGTAGATGATTATTTAGTTAAAGTAGGCGAGCCCGCCGGTTTAATGTATGGCTTTGTAACCGATGGCTTTTTTAAAGTAGATGATTTTGATTTTGATGCCGCTGCGCAAACTTATAAACTAAAAGCAAACATTGCCAATAACGGCGTATATGGCACCGCGCAACCAGGCATGTTAAAATGGAAAGACATCAGCGGTCCCAATGGCGTACCCGACGGACAGGTTACCGCTGATTATGACCGTGTGGTAATAGGCAATGCCAATCCAAAATTTACCGGTGGTTGGAACAACCAGTTCACGTATAAAAGTTTTGACCTGAGTGTGTTCGTGAACTTTGTATATGGCAATGATATTTACAATGCCAATAAAATTGAATGGACAGATGGCGCTTTCCCTAACCTGAATACATTGAATAGTATGAAGGACCGCTTCACCAATATCAATGGCAATGGGCAACGGGTTACCGATCCCAAAGAACTGGCTGCCATGAATGAAAATGCAAAAATATGGACGCCCGTTCGCGTGCAACGCTGGTGGTTGCACTCCTGGGCGGTGGAAGATGGCACCTACCTGCGGTTCAATAATATAACCGTAGGGTACTCACTTCCAAAAACGGTGATCAATAAAATAAAGCTCAGCACCTTCAGAGTTTTCGCTACGGTGAACAACCTGGCCACGTTAACCAGTTATTCCGGCTTCGATCCCGATGTAACCGCGCGCCGCACCGACCCGTTAACGCCCGGTGTTGACTTTGCCGCCTATCCCCGTTCACGTACCTGGGTGTTTGGATTAAATGTTACTTTCTAAAATCAAAAAACGATTGACGTATGAAGAAGCATACACGTTTGTATCAACTAATTGCCGTTGCCACTATCCTTGCTATTATATCATTGACCAATAGTTGTAAAAAATATACCCAAGTGGAACCTGAATCGGCTTCCACTATTGCTGAAACATTTGCCGATGTGCCCAACGCCACCATGGCGGTGGTTGGTGTGTACGACGAATTGCAGGGCGACAATGGATACGGTATTCGCCTCAGTATGTATTACCCGTACGATTCCGATGAAGGCATCGTAAGCGGCAATATCGACAATGGCCGCCGGGGTGTTGGCCGCTATCAACTCTTGCTTACGAATACAGAAATTGGCAATCCGTTCAGGCAATTATACCGTGGGGTAGAAAAAGCCAATCTGTGTATAGAGCAAATTCCGCAAATGAAATTGTATAGCGATGGTACCGATGCGGAGAAAAAAGAATTGCGCCGCCTGTATGCCGAATCACTCTTTTTGCGGGCGCAGTTTTTGTTTGAACTGATCCGCAACTGGGGCGATGTGCCCGCGCCCATGGTGCCCTCGTATCAACAACCCGATTTGTTTTTACCCCGCAGCGACCGCGATAGCACCTATGATAAAATACTCAACGACCTGGCCTCCGCAATAGACCTGTTGCCCTGGCGAACCGAAGTTACCCGTAATGAAAGGATCACTAAAGGCGCGGCCAAAGCGCTGCGGGCACGGATAGCGTTGTTCAGAGGCGGTTATGCCCTGCGCAGCAATGGGAATATTGAACGCCGCAACGATTACCTGAAATATTACCAGATAACGAAGAAGGAGTGTGAAGACCTGATGGCGCGGCGCGATCAACCTACGTTGAACCCCAGCTTTGAAAGCATTTGGCGCAACGTTACTTCTTTTACCTCTGACCCACAGGGGGAGATATTGTTTGAAATAGGCGCGGGTGGTGGTAACGGCAATAGCGACAGCCGCATGGGAAATTACGATGGACCCAACCTGAGCAACAACTCCCGCTATGGCGCCGGCGGCGGTGGCATTATTATGCTGCCCAATTATTTTTATGCCTTCGATTCGGTTGATACCCGGCGTGATGTTACCCTTACCTGGTACGGCGTTGGCGGCGCCAACAATGTAAAAGCGTTGCGGCGGTTAAATGAATTAAACACCGGTAAATACCGTCGCGACTGGCGTGTGCCCTTATTGCCAGGTACAGTGTTGAATGTGGGTTACAATTGGGCGGTGATCCGTTTTTCAGATGTACTATTGATGTATGCCGAAGCCGATAACGAGCTCAACGGCGCACCTTCTGCAACGGCCATCAAAGCATTTGAAGATGTGCGAAAAAGAGCCTACCGGGGTAATGAAAGTGCAATTGGCACAACACCTACTGATAAAACCGGTTTCTTTAATGCCGTAGCCAATGAGCGCTATCTGGAATTTGGGCATGAAGGTATTCGCAAATACGATCTGTTGCGCTGGGGCCAGCTGGCTGCAAAGCTTGTGGAAGCAAGGACGAAAATTGAACAGATCAGAACCGGCAGCGGTCCTTATGCCAATGTGCCCGATACTGTTTACTGGAAAAACAATGGTGAAGAAATACAGATCTATGGCGGAACCAATACCGCTGCCAATGCGCAACCTTTCTGGCGGCCCAGGCAAACACCTTCACCCCGTACGGGCTGGACGGCGTTGGCCTGGCGGGCCAATCTTTCGCAAAACATTATCGACAGCAAACCTATGAGTGCCGGCATAGGGTATTTATTTGTGAGCGGTAAAAGCGAATTGTATCCCTTCGATCAGGCAACTATAGATGCTTACCAGGGGCGATTGATCCAAAACCCTCATTATTAGCCGCAAGCTACAAGCTGCAAGCCATAGATTTATAATCTGTGGCTTTTTTTATATGCTTAGTGGGCTGGGTTGCCGCGTAGTGGTGTATTTGCTTGTAGCTTATAGCTTGCAGCTTTCCCACGCTTCACAATTGAAAAAAAGAAA
>CBIMFG010000729.1:0-3623 GCA_966243125.1 uncultured Niastella sp. | reverse complement strand
GTATTTGTAATCGGCCGTAAGCAGTTAGCTCTTCCGGTTCAGCAAATAAGTTGGCTGAACGGTTCCACAAATACCAACCTGAATTTTATCATTAAAAAGCAGGTTTATTTCCAGTCCTAAAGGAGTAGACAACTGGAAGTACTGGTTGTGCAGGTCTTCAGGATTGCCTCCAAAGTTGCGGTAACGGGTATAAGTGGTAAGATCGCCGGTTGCAATACCCATGTTTGAATTGAGGGCAATAGTGGCAGGCTCTCTATCGGAAGAGCTGTAGGCCTGAATATCGTAGCGGGTATAATTAAACAGTAAGCCGGCTTTCAACGTAAAGGTTTTGTTGAGCGTGTACAGGATGTTTGAACCCACTTCAAAGCCCAGGGCTTGTTTATGGTTCACATACTTCTCAGGGTCGCCTTCAAGAACGGGTACAAGCGGCAGTGTCTTCATATCTGACGGATGGTTGCTGCCTTTCCAGGTGCGATAGTTCATGGTGGGCGTGAACGTTAGCTGCCAGCCAACCCGTTTTTGTTTGGGCACCTTCAATTCATATACGGCATTATTCGCCAGCCAGCCCAGGCGTTTATGGTCTTCCCCGGCATTATGCGTGTTTTCACCCAGTTTTGATTCGTCGATGGAAGTGGGGCTGGTTAAAGTATTTTGGGCAGGCACCTGATGGGTTTGATCATTCAGCTTAGCTTCTGCAGCGCCGCCTTCAAACTGTTCAGGCTGCCAGAATTTTTTAACTGGCTTGGCATTCAGGTCATATACCGGTGTTTCATTGTTAAACACCAGGCTATGGTTTTCAGGAATGTTTACTGTGGTAGTAGTAGCTGCAATTGCAGGCTGGTTCATAGTGATAACTACACCCTTATTGGTTTCGTTGTTATCAGGATTAAGAACAAATGTTTTTTGTTTGGCGGGTTGTTTTGGATTGCCAAAAGGAACTATTACTGCAGGTTTGTTATTGTTTGATTCGGTAGTTGCTTCGGTTGATTTGGAAATGTTGGAGGCTGGGTTATTTTCACTAAGGGCCTTGCTGCTGGTTGATGGGGTGATAAATTCAATGAAAGTATAATACCCAACAGCACCCAAAAAGAGAATTAAACTTAACCAATACCACTTTCTGTTGGGGTGTAACGAACGGTGAATGCCTTTCCACACCTTATCAGAAGGATACATCTTATACTGGTCAGCCTTCTCTTTAAGCAGTTCTTCAATATCTTCATTGTAAAAACCTCGCTCCATATCAATTAGTGTTTGTACGGTATGTTTTTCATAGGGTTTAGTATGTACCGGTAGGGGGATAACAATAACCTGATAACAAACCTACACACTGTTATCTTCCTGCTGCTACACCTAGCCAATTGCTTTTTTCTTTAGGCCGCATGATGATTTTTTTCTTTACCAGAATATCTTCAAGCATTTGTTTGGCCCTGGTATATTGCGATCGGCTGGTGCTTTCTTCAATATCCAGCATATCGGCAATTTCTTTGTGCGAATAACCTTCAATGGCATATAGGTTAAGAACCGTACGGTAACCTATAGGTAGTAGCCGGATGCATTCCACTACTTGTTTTGCCTGAACTATTGAAGGCACTGATTCTTCGCGCACCTGGAGGCTGGTTGCATGAATGATATCGACGCTTTCGTTGAACTTTTTGTTCTTTTTGAGATGGTTGATACAGGTATGAACTATGATTCGCCGTATCCAACCCTCAAATGCTCCTTTGTTCTGAAAGGTGTGTATCTGTGAAAACACTTTGATAAAACCTTCCTGTAACATGTCTTCAGCATCTTCCCGGTGGTGGGCGAACCTGTAACAAACAGACAGCATTTTGGGGCTGTACCTGTTGTACAACTCCCGCTGGGCAGTAGTGTCGTTACGTAAACAGCCTTGTAAAATGGCGTCGTCGGTCATATAAACCGTTTGGTTGCCCTGTAATTTAGACAATTTTTCGATGTAATAGCTGCGCTATTTGTAAAAAATTATGGGTTTTTGGGCCGACTTTAGCAGGTTTAAGGTATAAGGTGTAAGGTTTAAAGTGGTTCCCGAATTTTATGTATACAACTAATTTCGAATCTCAAATATCATCGACCTTAAACCTTATACTTTAAACCTTCCACCCCGCCCGGCGTAAGTTTTGCTGCATTTTAGTAACCCTGCCTGTTTCTAACAACACCGCCATGAAACTGACCTGCTAAGCGAGCAATATATTCTACAAGATATCTTTAAAACGAGCGATCATGGCCAATTTAGAGGAAGTAACCCAGTCTGGATCCCCATCAATTGAAATACATACTGACCATGGACATGGCGAACATGCCGCACAATCGTTCTGGAGCAAATATGTTTTTAGCCAGGACCATAAAATGATTGCCCGCCAGTTCCTGATCACGGGAATGATCTGGGCTATAATCGGCGCCGGCTTTTCTGTGCTGTTCCGCATACAACTGGGCTACCCGGGCGAAAGGTTTCCTATACTCGAAGACCTGCTGGGAAAATGGGGGCAGGGCGGACAAATAAGCCACGAATTCTATTATTCCCTGGTTACCATGCACGGCACCATTATGATTTTTTTTGTGCTAACGGCCGGGCTAAGCGGCACCTTTGCCAACTTTTTAATTCCCCTGCAATGTGGGGCCCGCGATATGGCTTCGCCCATGCTGAACATGCTTTCTTACTGGTTTTTTTTAGCAGCCAGCATAGTCATGTTCTCATCCCTGTTTTTGGAAAGCGGTCCGGCCAGCGGAGGGTGGACGGCCTACCCACCGTTAAGCGCCCTCGGCGATGCCATGCCCGGATCGCGCGCGGGCGTTGATTACTGGTTAATATCGCTTGCCCTGTTTGTGGTAAGCACCCTGCTGGGGGGCATTAATTACATTTCAACCATCTTAAACCTGCGCACCAAAGGCATGACCATGACCCGGCTGCCATTAACGATCTGGGCATTGTTCTTTACTGCCTGCCTTGGGTTATTATCATTCCCCGTGTTGTTGTCGGGTTTCATCTTGTTGTTGTTCGATCGTCATGCGGGTACCAGCTTTTACCTGAGCGATATTTATATGACCAGCATCGGTAAAGCCCTGCCCCATGAAGGTGGCAGCGCCATACTGTACCAGCACCTGTTCTGGTTCCTTGGCCACCCTGAGGTGTATATAGTCATACTGCCTGCTATGGGTATTGCCTCCGAAGTGATCAGCATCAATTCGCGCAAACCTATTTTTGGTTATACCGCTATGGTAGGCTCGTTGTTTGCCATTGCCATCTTATCGTTTCTGGTATGGGCGCACCATATGTTTGTTACGGGCATGAATCCTTTTCTGGGATCTGTGTTTGTACTGCTGACCTTGCTGATAGCCATCCCCTCGGCTATAAAAGTATTTAACTGGTTAACCACATTGTGGCGGGGTAATATTCGTTTTACGCCCGGCATGTTGTTCGCCATTGGTTTTGTAAGCGTGTTTATTTCGGGTGGACTTACAGGCATTTGGCTGGGTAATTCAACCATCGACATCCACGTGCACGACACGTATTTTATTATTGCGCACTTTCACCTGGTAATGGGTGTGGCGGCTATGTTTGGCATGTTTGCCGGCATTTATCACTGGTATCCTAAAATGTATGGCCG
>CBIMFG010000728.1:0-3628 GCA_966243125.1 uncultured Niastella sp. | reverse complement strand
TCTCAATTCCTGTTGCGTGTGGCGCTCCCATGGCTTCAATTCGTTGTTTACATAAAAAGGGCCTGCGCCAAAGCTGATGTCGGGATGAGGCGTGCTGAAATTTATGGAAGGCGGCAGCGTGCGGTGCTTTAACGACAACGCTGTTTTTATAAGCCCAACCACGCCGGCCACTGCATCGAGGTGACCCAGGTTTGATTTAACGGTACCACTGGCACAACGATGCTGCGTATTATAATTAAAGGCTTTGTTCAATGCCTCTATTTCTATGGCATCGCCTATTCTTGTACCGGTACCATGTGCTTCTATATAACTGATGGATGCGGGTTCAACCCCTGCCATCTTTTGCGCCAGCGTTATACATTCCGCCTGGCCATTCACACCCGGCGCCGTATAACCTACGTTTCTTTTACCATCATTGTTTACGGCGGTTGATTTTATGACCGCATAGATGTGGTCTTTATCCTGTAGAGCATCCTCCAGTCTTTTTAGCACCACCACACCAAGCCCTTCACCAAAAAGTGTTCCGGTAGCCGCTGCATCAAAGGCCCTGCAATGCCCATCCTTTGAAGCGACCATTCCATCCTCGTACCAGTAACCTTTATCAATAGTAGTAATAAGGGTAGCGCCGCCGGCCACCGCCACAGCGCATTCATTCAACAAAAGGCTTCTGCAGGCAAAGTGAACCGCCGTTAACGAACTTGAACAGGCTGTATCTGTATACACAGCTGGTCCTCTCAGGTTAAGATTATAGGCTACCAGCGTACTTATAAATGATTTGTCGGCAAGCCTGCGGCTCATAAAGGAACCCACCTCGCTGTTGGGATGCATCAATGCATGCGCCCGCCAGTTGAGGTTATCTGATGCAGCCAGGTACACCCCTATTTTACCTGCAAATTCATCAGGAATACAGGCGGCATCTTCCAGCGCCCACCATACCTGCTCGTGCATGAGCCTTATCTGTGGGTCCATCAATGCTGCCTCGCCTTTGGTATAGCCAAAGAAGGTATAGTCGAAGTTTTCGGGATCGCTGAGGTGTGAACTGCTACGAATATAATTGGGGTCTTTGATCCGTTTTTCGTCTACCCCCGCGGCTCGCAGCTCTTCGGGTGTATAATGATACACCAGTTCTTTACCTGCCACCAGGTTGCTCCAGAATTCTGGTATATTTTCAGATTGCGGGAACCTGCCCGACATCCCAATAATGGCAATATCACTTTTTCTATCTGCCTGTTTTAAATCTGTTGGGATAAAGATTTCTTCTTCCGCCGTTGTTTCATTTTGCGTGGAAGCAAACACATTTACAAGCTCATGTATATTGGGATACCGGAACAACAAAACGGGTTTTAGCTCTACCTTGAATTCCTTGTTTATTTCGTTCATGATCTTTATGAGCTTAATAGAACTGGCGCCCAGATCAAAGAAATTATCGTGGATGCTTATTTCAGCCGGGTTCCGGCCCAGGCCGCGGGCGAAAATCTCAATGAGCTTTTGCTCCTGTTCGTTGCGTGGCGCTTCATAAACGGCATTGCCGGTTAATGTGCCAATAGCAGCATCGGGCAGCGCCTTATGATCTACCTTTCCATTGGGAGATAAGGGCAATGCTTCCAGCTGAATAAAGAAAGCCGGGATCCCGAAGTCAGGCACTTTACCAGCCAGGAATTTGCGCAGGGAAGATGCATCTTCCTCAACGTCTGATACGATGTAAGCTATCAGTTCCCTATCCAGCTCATTTATTTTGCGAACAGTAACCACTGCTTCCTTAATGGATGGCTTTGTGAGCAATTGCGTGGTTATCCCCCCCAGTTCAATCCTATGTCCCCTTATTTTTACCTGATCGTCGCTGCGGCCCAGGTAAACAAGCGTGCCGTCGTGGTTCCATTTTGCGATATCTCCTGTTCTGTAAACCCGTCCGCCTTTTCTGAATGGATCGGCTATGAATTTCTCTTCCGTTAACTGTGGTTTATTCAAATAACCACGGGCCACCTGTATGCCGCCTATGAGCAGTTCGCCCGGTATGCCAACAGGTTGTAATTGCAGGGCCTCATTAACAATATAGATGTTCGTATTAGCAATGGGGCGCCCAATGGTTACACCATGCTCATCTGTATCCACATGGGTGAGGTCAATAGCCGTTACGTCTATGGCTGCTTCTGTAGGCCCATAGTAATTATGTATGCGGCTGTTTAGTTGCTGCTTGCAGGCACTCGCCACTTTTGCCGGTAACGCCTCGCCGCTGCAAACAATATGGGTAAGGCTGCTGCAGGCAGCAGGCTCCAGGTTACTTACAAATACGTGCAACATGGAGGGCACAAAGTGCGCAACAGTTATTTTATGTGTTGCAATCAGCTGTTGCAGGTAAAAGGGATCTTTGTGGCCATCGGGAATGGCGTACACGAGGTGCGCACCGCAAATAAGCGGCAAGAGCAATTCCCATACAGACACATCAAACGTATAAGGCGTTTTTTGTAAGAAGATGTCACTGGCTGATGCGTTGAGATCCGCCTTCATCCACACCAGCCGGTTGAATAATCCATCATGCTGATTCAGCACGCCCTTGGGGGTACCTGTAGAACCGGAAGTATAGATGCAGTAAGCCACATCACCGGGTGCAGGCTTTACCAACAGCGGCGCTGGCGGGTAATTGTTGCGAACAGCAAAGAACTTCGCCAGTTCCTCCTCATTGATCAGCACTTTTATGTTAGCGTCATTTATTATATACGCTACCCGCTCTGCCGGATAATCAGTACCTATTGGCACGTATCCTGCTCCAGCCTTTAAAACAGCCAGGATTGCCAATGACATCCTTTCACTTCTTTCCAGCTGTATGCCTACCAGATCGTTTGCGCCTGCTGCATAGCTGTTCATCAGGTAAGCCGCCAGCTGGTTCGACAACTGATCCAACTGAGCATAGGTATAGGAACGATCTTCAAATTTTACAGCAATGTGTTCCGGGGTAAGTTGTACCTGCTCTGCAAACAGATCTATGATCGTTTTGTCCGCAGCATACAATTGTTCTGTTTGATTGAAACGGGCAAGCACCTCCATTTCCTCACCAGCTAATATACCTGCTTTGTTAACAGCCGCCTCAGGCGCGGCTATCAGTGATTGCAGCAAGCGCTCAAAATGGCCGGCCATTCTTTGGATGGTAGATGTTTTGAAGAGGCTGGTATTGTACTCCCAGCTCAGTAATAAACCCTGATCGTTTTCATTAACAGTAAGCGTAAGGTCATACATCGCAAATGGTTTCGCCTTTTCCATTTGCTTCAGCGACAATCCGGGCAATTTTATTTCGGCCCGCTCATTGTTCTGCAACACAAACATGATCTGAAAAAGAGAACTGTAAGCGGTGTTCCGTTCGGGCTGCAGCGCAGCTACCAGCATATCGAAAGGCATTTGCTGGTGCGCATACGCATCCAACAGCAGTTGCCTGCTCTGCCGCACCAATTCAACAAAACTGATATCCGGGGATAACTGGTTCCTTAACACCAGCATATTCACAAAGAAGCCGATCAGGTTTTCGATCTCCGGCTGCTCGCGATTGGCTATAGGGGTGCCCACTACTATATCTTTCTCATTGCTGTAGCGTGCCAGCAGATCGCTGCGCCGCGTCAGCGGGGCGATGCGCTCG
>CBIMFG010000727.1:0-3636 GCA_966243125.1 uncultured Niastella sp. | reverse complement strand
CTACATTTACCTCATATAACATCTTTTCCTTATGGCAATAACCGCATTCAGAAAAAAGTTGCAAACAGATAATGACCCGGAAGGTAAAAAACTGATAAAAACGGTCCTTGACATAATTAACGCTGCAGAAAATCAACAACCGAAAAACCAAACCGACTCCCGTCATACGCAGAATAAGCGGGATCATACATCAAAAATCATTCTTCACATTGACGACGATGAGGATGACCGCGAACTTTTAAGCGAGGCCATTAATACCATAGATTCTTCTTTTACTCTTCATGAAGCCAAAAATGGGCCGGAGGGAATTGCATATTTAGCAAATGCTAAGACATCGGGCATTTTACCTTCCCTTATTATTTTAGACGTAAATATGCCAGGAATGGACGGGCTTGAAGCATACGACCAGATAAGAAAGGATGACGCATTGAAGGCCATTCCTACGGTTATTTTTACCACGTCTGAAGTCTTTAGGGCGCCTCAAGACCTGGAGTCTGTTAATTTGCCGGTTTTCATCAAGCCTTTCAATAATAGGGAATTTATTGAGGTAATTAAGAAAATGCTGTTGCATTGTAAAGACTGAAAAAGGCAGGAACATAATTCAGCTTCAGGCTTTTCGTTGCTGTTTACATGAATTTTCGTCCTATTAAAAAATATACCTTGGTAGATCAAAAGGGTGTTTTGCACATCGATGACGACGCCGACGATCGATTTTTTGTATCTAATGCTTTGGAGCAAATATCCAACTCCTTAGTATTAAAAGAAGCTCAAAACGGCATGGAAGGCATAAGTTATTTAGAAGCCTGCAAAACTCTTAATATCTTACCTTGTTTGGTATTGTTAGATATGAATATGCCATTGATGAACGGCATGGAGACTGCAAAGAAAATAAAAAAAGATCCGTTATTATCCGGAATTCCTCTTGTTCTTTTTACAACTACTCATGCTTTACCTGATGGCGACGTAGCTACTTTCATATCATACGGCGTTAGAATGGTACCCAAACCGGCAGGATATCATGAGTTTTTAGATTGTCTTAATGTTCTGCTGAAAGATTTCCAATTATCTGACCATTTGAAGTATTAGTAAACCAAGGGGCTACGTTGCTTTCGTAATTGACAATACATATTTTATGCACTCTGCAATCATAGTGCTGTATCCTACCGTTAAAAATGATGGTATCAATAATTCCACGTTCTTCAAAGCATCGCCGGGAAAATACTACAATAGCACAAAATCTTCACTCCATTCAATCTTCAAATTTAGCAATGTTGTATTGGCACAAAGATTTTATAGGAATCAGAGTGCAGGAACAATTACGTAGCCATACCAATCTCCTTGTATCGATTCCCTTCCCTAAAAACGTTATTGCCAGTTCTATGATAATTGTGAGTGTTTATTTTGTGGGCATCAGGAATAAGGGCTGGAATGAATTCCGGTCCTTATTAATTTAAGCACGCCGGTATCCACCACCACACGATAAAATCGTCGACAGAACAACCGATCTGGGCGACCATTATGATCGGACTAAACATATCACTGCAATCGCGAAAATGATGCACAATTGTATTCCCATCCCTGAACGGAGCGTCGCCACAGATGCTTAATAAAGCTGAACATTGCTGGTTACAAAAAAATCGTCATTCACCGCAGGCTGCCGTCTCTAGCAGTCATTTCCTGGGCCCCACTAACAGCAATGTTCCATTTCCGCTTTATGGTTGCAGCTCTTTTAAGTGAAGCCTGCAACACACGGTATTTACGTCTATTATATTATGTCAATTTCTGCCTGTTTGATGAATTATAGTACAGTCACTGTTTTATAACTCTTATTGATCTTAATCAATTACACTTTGTCATATTCTGAAAAATATCTAATTTAAAGTATTCTCTCACTTATCGTACTCTCCCTTTGAAATAAAAATGTATCTCAAACGCTCAAATACTGTCTTCGTATTGGAGGGTATAAGTTTTGCTATTACTACCTTACCTGGCAATTAACCAGCACCTTATTTTATTTATCTCCCTTTCCTATTAAGTGCCTGCATTTTCAGAATTTACGAGATGATGTGACGCACATACCTTTTTCTATTTTCCCTTATCCGCGTTTGCCTAAAACTGTTAGACCAATAACCTCGCATGTTAATCTCATTGGGATAATTTTGCAATATCGGTTTCGGAAACTACTTTAGTAATTCAAAACCTGGAGGCTTATTATTTCAATAAATCAAACGAATAGCCTTTTCATCATATTAGCATGGGATATTCTTTGATTGAATTATATAAGAGATACTACCAGAGAAAAGAACTACAATGGATGATAAGCTGATCATGGACGGTCTAAAGCAGAAGGAGCGGAAAGCATATAATATGCTGTTCGAAATGTTATACCCCCAGCTCCGGTTTTTTACAGAGCAGATCACGAAGAATGAAGCAGAGGCCGAAGACATTTCTATAAACTCCCTTGTAAAATTTTGGCAAAAAGGCCCTGACCATTTCGAAACTTTCCTCCAGGTACGAAAGTGGATCTTTACCATTGCTCGAAATGCTGCCTATGATTATTTGAAAAAGGAAAAGATTCAACAGGCCTACATTAAAAGCGTAATGCAAACCTCACATGAGGAGGAGAAGCGAGAGGATCAGTCTGTATATAAGCTGGAGGCGATGATGAAAGCGCTGGAAGATAATCTGGACCGGTTGCCGGGCCAATGCAGGGAAGCCTTTCGGCTGGTTTTTATCGAGAACATGCCCAGGCCAGAAGTCGCTAAAAGATTGAATATCTCACCTGGAACTGTAAACGTACATTGTGCCGATGGCATGAAAAAACTGCGTAAAATATTTTCTGAAAAAGACCTCATAGTTTTATTTCTCCTCGGAATATATAATAATTGATCCACCCTGCCCACTCACACTACTACTGACTCTTTTTATTAATAAACCATCTTGTATTGTCACCCTGACGAAGGAAGGGTCTTTGCTTCGTGCTGTAAGGAATCTTACTTTATAAATAGCCTCCCATTGCCGTCTGCCAACCTGTTCTGCTGTAGCGGCATTTCAACTCTCACGTAATTAATCCGTGTAACCCCCTCTCATCCGTGCCACCCGTGTTCCCTCTCTCCCTTTCCCTATAATGAACAACATCAGGCAAGGAAAATGACAGATTTCCAAAAAAAGTTTTCTCGACAACTATATTTTCCTCAATTCAGATCGTTCATTATATAGAAGGTTAAGAAATCGTTACCAATTATTAAATAGAGAGTAACCGTTCTGCCTGAATAGGTTAATGACAAAGCTCTGGTTGCAGCAACTGGGTATTAAACTTATTTACGCTAAAGAACTATCAAATGCAGGAAGAAGTAAATTTTCGTGAGGAGCATATTATTATTGGGCGCATATTGGCCAAATACCCTTTGGCCACGGAAGAAGAACAACAGGTGTTGGAAGCTTGGAAAAATAGGGATGACAATAGCCAGATATTTGATTCCATTATGGAGTCAAGGCAAACGGATCTGCAACGTATCATTACCATACTGGAAGAAATGGAAACGGTGCGTCAAAAATATCTGGCCAGGCTGCCCGATACCACTAAGACCGAATTGCTTTGGTGGAACAACTGGGAAATGTATGCTGCCGCCGCTT
>CBIMFG010000726.1:0-3647 GCA_966243125.1 uncultured Niastella sp. | reverse complement strand
TTAGGGTTTAAAGCAAAGATCAGCTCCTCGGTCTTTTCTTTGGGAATGCGTTGAATCAGCGGTTCAATGGTAAGCTGGTCGGGACCAATACCATCAAGCGGGGAAATAATGCCGCCCAGTACATGATATACGCCACTGAATTGCTGCGTGCTTTCAATGGCAATCACATCGCGGATATTCTCCACCACGCAAATGGTTTCCTGTTTACGTAAGGGATTGGCGCAAATGGCGCAGGTAGTTGAATCTGCTACGTTATAGCAACGTTCACAAAACTTTATCTCCCGGCGCATTTTAAGTATTGCCTCACCAAATGCTTCTACATTACCAGGGTCCTGCTTTAACAAATGCAGTACCAGCCGCAGGGCTGTTTTTTTACCAATACCGGGCAATTTGGCAAACTCGCCCACCGCACTTTCCAACAAAGAAGAAGAAAATTCCATACAGCAAAGATAGTTCGAAGTTCCAAGTTCCCGGCTCCAGGTTCGATAAAAGGCAATATTCACGCAAAGCACAGGGTTACAACATGAATATCAATGCCGAAATTGAGTTGTATTCACTTCTTCATTCAACATTTAAAATTCAACATTCTTAATTTCTACAGGGTAATGTCTACGATATTATCCCAGTTGGCTTTAACAGTTAGTTTGCGGCTGATGGGAAGCACTTTTTCGGGCTGTTGGCGATGGCTCCCAAAGAACGACCCTGCGTCCCAAATGCCGTTCTTATTGTTGTCGTATAAAATGCGTAAATCATAGTCGCCGGGCTGGAACAATTTGGCATTGAACTCCTTGCCGGTCATGGGATAAGCATATTTTACCTGGTCGCCCGAAACGAACTGTAAAACAGGGTTTTTCTTGAAATCGAGGTTAATAAGGCGCAAACGCACCAGTCCATAATCGCTTTGCTTTTTTGTGCGGAAGGCAACAGTATCGTTTTTACCTATATTACTGCCGGCAGAATCCGTAGCAAAGTCTTTGTCCAGTATTAGTTTATAAGGCGTGTTTTCTGTCCAGGCATAAGTAACAGTAACCTTTTTTTTGCTGGTATCTCTTGTAAAATGATAATTGCTGAGTGGTTCATTCTTATCATTTACCAGTTTCACTTTGGTGCTATCGAAAGTCTTAAGCGGGGCGCCAAACTTGAACTCAAACTGGCTTAACAGGTCTAATTCGTTATTATTCAAATTGGTTTCAACCTGCAGGTGAACAGGCTTATCACTTTTTTTACCGTTTGCAGCAGGCTTCGCTGCCTGGGGTGTTACCGGTTTGGTACTCTTGGTTTTACTGGTATCTTCTTTTTCTTTCTCCGTATATGCATATAACGTGATGGGCTTTGGCGATGTGCTGGGTATTACCCGGTCATCGGCAAACGCAAAAAGCTGGCTACTGCTGAGGTAACGGCGCTGACCGCCTTCATCTTTCATGGCATATAAGGAAAATGAATCGGCTGGCAGGTGTTTAAAGCTGTAGTTGCCATCTTTATCAAGCCGGGCAACATAGCGGGGTTTTTCTTTTATAACGGCCGAATCATCTGCATTTCTATGCAGCATAACAATGAGAGTAGAATCGGTTTTACCCGTTTCAGCAATGATCACCTTACCAGTAAGGGATAATGAGTCAAGGTTCTTACCTGTACTAAACAGGTATGTAAAGTTCTTTAATACATTACCCTCGTTTATATCTTTTATGGCATTACCAAAATCGATGGTATAAGTGGTATTGGGTTGCAGGGTATCTTTAATGGTTACGGTTATTGTGCGCAGTTTGGAGTCTACAAACGGGGCTACTTTAGGTACCGGCGATACCAGCAGGTTCTCCTGTATATTATCTACCTGAACAAATTCGTCAAATTCCAGCACTATCTTTTTACCGGTAAAGTTTCGGGTAGAATCGTGGGGGTTAACACTTTCCAACTTTGGGGGAAGGGAATCGCGGGGACCGCCCATGGGGGGAATAATATTGGCGCAACCAGTTTGCACCAGGGTACTCGGAAGCAGCGCAAGGATTAAAAGGAACGGCGAAACTATTTTTAGTAAGGAAGCATACTTCATAAGGCCGCAAACTTAAGCCCTTTATTGACAACTGTTGCTTCAAAATCCGTTAAATCGGGGTGAAACGGTTGCAGGTTACAGGTTACAAGTTTCAGGGAATGTATTTAACTGTGTAACCTGGAACTTGTAACAAATATTTGGTAATCAATCAGACTTCTTCCTCAGAGGTGAGATCATGTAAGGCTATCGCCAGCTTATTGGTTTTAACAAAATTGCACCAATGGCAGTCTTCTTTGCCACAACCGATGTAAAACTCCCGGTTCTGGATCTTTTCCCATACCTGCACAATTTGCTGGGAAACGGTGGTAATATCAGAGGGTTTTATAACTACTTTTTCCTTACGGTATACTTTCTTTTTATCAGGCTCAATAAAGTCAAATTCAGTACTGATCACCTGCCAGTCGCGGCTCTCGTAGTTATCGACCAGAATTTTATAGAACACGGCCTGGCGCCAGTAGTCGCCGCCGTTGGGGTCTTTTTCGCTGGGCGGCTGTAGCTTGGCCCTTGCTTTATCGGGATCCCCGGTTTTATAGTCAACAATGTTCACCTGTTTACCGTCAAACTCCAGTTTATCGAGTTTACCTTTCAACTGAACCCCATTTACTACCACGTTGCGGATATTTCTTTCAACTGTAACAATGCGGTTCCAGGTAAATATGTATTTATCGTAATAATTGCTGAGCACTTCGTGACCATATTCAAGGCGGCGGTCAAATTGTTCGCGGGTAAAGTTTTCGCGATGGCGATGCATGTACCAGTTAAAATCATCAACAAACTGGGTTTTATCGGGGAACACATTGTTGTTTTCCTTCATCTTTTCAAAGAACCGTTGCAGGGCATGGTGAATGGCCGAACCAAACTCGGTAGCTTCATTCTTGGGTGAGGGAATGCGCAACAGGTTTTTGAAATAAAACTCCAGCGGACATTTTAAATAATTGTTCAGGGCCGTTACGTTCATCACAAACCTGTCGAGCAGGGCGGTGATGAAATCTTCCTCTATGCGGCTAATTTCCGGTGCTTCTGATTCTGCAAATTGAACAATCTGAAATTCCGTTAACTCTTCTTCACTAATGAATACTTTTTCAACAGGAAGCTGGTGTTGTTCCTGTATTTCTGCAATGAACATAGAAGGTTCCAGTTCCTTAGCATCGTTTTTATAGCGGCAGTAAGAGATGAATAAGTGTTGTTCGGCACGGGTAAGCGCCACATAAAACAGCCGGCGCAATTCCTCAATGTCTTTATCGCTTTTGCCGGCATCGTTTACGGCAGGGCCGTTTGCCTGGCTTAAAAATACGTTCTCGGGAATTTTGTAACCGCTGCCTGGCTTACGCTTCTTTTCCCAGGAGGAAGCATTACAACCTGCAATAAACACATATTCAAACTCCAATCCTTTTGAGCCGTGGGCGGTTAACAGGTTCACTCCTTTATCATTACCACTTACCTTAACCAGTGGCAACGACAACCCTTCTTTTTCCATAAGGTCGAAGATCTCAACCAGATCGGTGAGTTTCAGTAATGGATTGCGGTGGGTTTCATCTTTTACAAAATCAAATAGGGCGGTCAGTATCTGCATCATCCACGCTTTTTCGGGACTTTG
>CBIMFG010000725.1:0-3651 GCA_966243125.1 uncultured Niastella sp. | reverse complement strand
CTAACAGTAGTGATGTATAAATATCAGATATGTAAATATGAAATTGAAAAATAAGAAACCGGATGATAGAAAAATTAAATTGCAATTAACTTCAGTCTTGCTGTTCTTTACTTTCAATTAGAAAATCAGTTACGATATCAGCGGTTTTTTCTACATCATATTTAATAAGACTATTTGGAATCCTCAAAGTGAGATATCCTTTTCTAAATGCAAAGAGCGTCCTTTTTAAATCAGCTAAAGCTTGATTTGCATTAAAATTATGTTGCCCGCCATCAACTTCAATATTAACTTTTGCATCAGTAACAGCTATGTCAATGGTTTTATGACCATCCCATTTTTCAAGCTCTGCCGGCACACCTCTTAATTTCAGTTTCTTATATAATTCAACAGCTAAAGGGGTTGCCTTTTGAGATTTAAATTTGAAATCTTCCTGGCAAGCAATACAAAGTGGTAATTCAAAATTGATCCAAGTTTCAAATAATGGGGCTACCTGTCGTATCATTTTAATTACACCTCTTTTAAAACTATATGAAAAATGATTGCATGCTTTTTATTAATATACTTTAAAAACATACAGGTGAGACCTTTCGTACATAGACGGTGTATAACCCGGCCTGCTTTGTTCATACAGATATAGATGTTGGTTGGTATTTTTGAAGATTAAACTAAAACTTGCCTTGTCGCACTTATTAGACTTGCGATAGACACCAGTTGCATCACTGGCACCGATTGCAAAAAGCCCATTACTTTTCGGCACAATTCCGAGCTTAAACCTATACATTCCATTTTCTTCTTTACATTTAAAACCCAGAACCAACTCCGGCTGATTTGATGGAATTGTTGTGCCCAGGATCAGCACATTATCAAACAAATTTCCAGCTGGTACTACACCAGTATTTAAGACGTCACCTCCTGTTAACTGAAGATACTGAATGGAAGGACCAAAGTTTTCAGCTCCACTATAATCAACCCATCTGTTGGTCATTAAATCTTGTAATTGAGTTGGCTCATTTAATTCAATCCAGATCGTGTCATTTATGTGTATGCTGTCCAAATCGGGATAGGCTTTATAGTTTCCCTCAAAAGAATACACGGTTTGTGTACAATCCAATTTTTTATTGCAGGTAGCAAAAACCGCGCTACCTGCAATAAGTATAATTATGGTAGTTCTCATTTTAATTCACAACTTCATTTTAATGATGATAACTATTAAAAAGTTGATTTACTTCTACAGCCTGATTGTTTCCGTTTTGTGATAACAACCTTTCCCTGAATGCAGAAACGGATTTCACGTCAGGTTGAAGAACTGCAAAAAACTGCTGGTTGGTGTAACCTACAACATTATCTATAACTGGAAAAGCTTCATTTCTTGCATCAAGCAGATCATAATATATTCCATCAGGGATCCACCTAAATGGGTCATTCAAGTTGTTAGGATCAAAATTTTCCAAATAATTCAAATGGCTGCTTAGTCCTGGCACAGGCCAGTTATTATTGTAAGTGGTCGTTCTTTGTCCAACAAAGGATGTACTATTATTGCCATATGCCCTATCAACAAATGTTTGACCCACATGCTCTGCCCAACTTTCTGCCAAAGAAATATAATCAGACAAAAAACCATCGTCTCCTGTACCATAAGGGCTGTTTGCGCCATTTACTCCAAATCTTGAAGTCTCATAACTTTCTGCATAAACAAGATCGTTCCACTAGTCTTTCCCAACTTTTGCAAAGTGAGATGCGTGACCCATCTCATGATACATCAACTCCTTTACCATATCACTTGCCCAGGCGTTCGTGGTGTTATAGCCTAAAGACATATCCATGCCGCCAAGAATCTCGTTATTGTTATAGATATTATTATAGACTTGTCCCCACCAAGCACCCAAAGGCTGAACAAGAAACTGCTGTATATAAGCATCAGATATTGAAAGATTATCCCGGTGATGATTCATAGGCGTTGAGCCTGCACCTGAAGCACCTTTCCATGATGTTAAAAGGATACGCATCTCAGACGGCAAGTTACCAATTCCAAGCGCATTTGCATTCTCATTGAATTCTAGATAAGCATTCATTACTTGTGCTGCCCACCAATTGCGATTAGTACGAGAGTTACCAGATTGACTACTTTTATAAATCCAATTGACATTTCTCAAATCACCGGAATACTTACCCAAACCATGCTTAATTGGAAATAGGGCTTGCCAGGCACGGATGCCCCTTAATCCTCTTGTTGTAAGTTGAGTACTCTTAAACTTTACAAAAACATTGACCTTGTTATGAAAATGCTTAGTGCTGTAAAAATAACCTTGATCATCTGTGTATACCCTGTCTACTTTAAGAAACCTTCTTAAAATCACTCGTGTGCGCCGAACCGAAACATCACGATATGTGCCATTGATAAAATCTCTTACATCAATTTTGCCTGTAGGTTGTTTTGAAGGGGGTGCAGGAGGAGGCGGTGGTGCATCGGGAACACATTGGGAACCATCCCAATGATAACCGGCTGGACAATCGTTCTCTACACATTGATGTAAAGTATAATCCCAATGCCATCCATCTGGACAATCAATTACATAAGGTTTTACAGGTTTAGATTGTTGCGTTGGAAGGGAAGCGGCAGCAATATTACTGCTATCACAATCAAAACTTTCAACCGGATTCCCCGTTATTCTAAATGCCTCGTTTTCGAGATAAAGATCGTCATCTGGGATATAGACCTGGGATAATTCTTCGTACTGGATGTTGGATAATGGTTGATAACTGATATCTACTACTGAATAAAACCAAGGTAATTCATTATCTGCAATACCTGGCTGTGGGTAGTAATCTCCTTCCTCAATGACATCCCGGTCCAGTGGATAGTCAAATAGCTCTATATCAGAATTAAGTAGTTGATCAATTTGTGCAAGTGTAGATGGCTTGTAGCGTATATACTTTCGGTTAGCATTAATTCCCTGTGCCGTTCCGTATAAATTCATGGCGGCCTGTTGCATTACTGAAACCGAATAGGGATTGCCAATTAAGGCAGGGCCTAATTGAGTGGCAACATCGATCGTGTCAGAAATCCAGTCGGGTTGCAATTCATCCCTGCAAGTAGTCGTCGACAAGGTTGATGTTGTGCTACTTTTTTTAGTGGAATTCAGTAGTTGTTCCTGTTGTGATTTGAGAGTTATCTCTTTCTTGCAAGATGTGAGAAAAATAAGAGGATAAGAAAGAAGTTGGCTAAGGTTAGTTTTCTCATGATTAAGTTTTTTATGGGATAACTTCCGGGTGAATCAGAAAGGAAGAATTTATTTATCACCCGGAAGCAATTGCGGTAATGATTGAGGAAAATTTATAATTGTCGTAAACAGAAGGATTAATAAATTTGCTGCACCTTAATAATTCAGATCCAGCAGGCGAATGCCCTCGCCACTATTGGTGCTCATCACATCCTCGCCCCCGAAAACAAAATTTTCTGCATGCTCATCCCAGCGCCAGGAATCAATGGTACCGGGTACACCCACCATCTCACCGGAAATAACGCTGCTTTCAATGGTTCCAATGCGCCAGGCATCGTCGCCCCTGATCTCCAGCTGAACGCGCAGGTGGCCGCGCACACCATTGGGAAAGTCTTCGGTATACGGAACGGCCTGGCCGGACACTGCCGTG
>CBIMFG010000724.1:0-3655 GCA_966243125.1 uncultured Niastella sp. | reverse complement strand
TGAAGGGAACAAAACCCAGGTAATATTGCGTAATGATCTTACCGGTTGATAAACCCGATTTCACAAAATCATCTGCTTTTTCACTGGTATCGATGGCTACGGCAATTACACAGAAGATCAATACCATGAACACGGTGGTAGAAATGAACTTCTTTAATATGTACCAATCAATTTTTTTTATCATTCGGTAGCACGCTATGTACGGCGGAAGCAAATGTAGTAAACAAAGGTCAGTTTGCTAAACCCCGGCATTAGTTCTTAGTTAAACTTTAGGGAAAACAGCTGCAAGCATCAAGCTGTAAGCCAATACACTTCTGCGTGGCAACGAGGGGAATCTGCTAAAATAGTATCTTGGTGAGTCGCCAATCGGCAATTCGCGTCGCGGTCTGGCACCAGAAACCGGTAACCGGCAACCTGGAACCTGGAACCTGAAACATGAAACTCACTAACAAAATACCATATGTACAAACTAACATTCACCTTACTTCTATCGCTTGTCATGACAAATCTTCCGGCCCAGTTTCAACAAGCTTATGAAAAGAAAGAATTCATCAGTGGCGGTGATACACTGCGCTATCGCATTTTATATCCACTTAATTACGACGCCCATAAAAAGTATCCATTAGTGTTGTTCCTGCACGGGGCTGGCGAACGCGGCAATGACAATGAGGCGCAATTAAAGCATGGCGGTAAACTGTTTGCCGACTCCACTATGCGGCAACAATTTCCAGCTATTGTAGTGTTCCCGCAATGCCCGCAGGAAGGTTGGTGGGCACGTATTACCCGCGATCCTAATAATAAAGATTCCCTGGGTAGTTTCAGGTTCGTAAGCGATCAGCCTATTGGTAAAAGCCTTGAACTGGTAAATCAACTGCTCGATAACCTGGCAGCCAGCGGTTCTGTTAACACCAAAAAAATATACCTGGCGGGTTTGTCAATGGGTGGTATGGGCACCTTTGAACTGTTGTGGCGAAAACCCAATTTCTTTGCAGCAGCCATTCCTATTTGTGGTGGTGGCGATCCGCAAAAAGTAACCATCTATGCCAGGAAATTTCCAATCTGGATCTTTCATGGAGCCAGCGATCCTACCGTACCGGTTAGTAATTCGCGCCTCATGAACAATGCCCTGAAAGCTGCCGGCGCCAAAGTAAAATACACCGAATACCCGGGTGTAGGCCATAATAGCTGGGATAATGCGTTTGCAGAAGCTAGCTTGTTACCATGGCTGTTTAGTCAAAAAAAGTAGGTGAAAGTTAGAGTGGAGCAAGCTATAAGCTGCAAGCTATAAGCTGCAAGCTATAAGCTGCAAGCTATACACCGCGACGCGGCAATAGAAGCATGGTTGCGGCCACCGCTTTTTGCTTTGGGCTTATGGCTTTAGGCTGTATTTGGCTTGCGGCTTGAAGCTTGGGGCTTGAAGCTTTCTTCTTACAGTCTCGTCTGTAACCTAACCACCATCTCATTCTTCCACGAAACAAAATCTCCTTGCAGAATATGATGCCTTGCCTGGCGTACCAGCCATAAATAGAACGCGAGGTTGTGTACGCTGGCAATGGTGAGACCAAGAATTTCTTTTGCTTTCACCAGGTGACGTAAATAGGCTTTGGAGTAGTAATTGCTCACCACACAGTCGATGCCTTCATCGAGGGGTGAAAAATCGTGCTCCCACTTTTTATTATCGATATTAATTACGCCCTGCGAAGTAAACAGCATGGCATTGCGGCCATTGCGGGTGGGCATTACGCAGTCAAACATATCAACGCCCAGGGCAATACATTCCAGAATATTCCAGGGGGTGCCCACGCCCATTAAATAACGGGGTTTATGAACGGGTAAATGATCGCAACACAACCCGCACAAATCATACAACATGTTTTCGGGTTCACCCACACTCAGTCCGCCAATAGCATTACCAGTAGCTTCCTTGGAGGCAACGTATTCGCAGGAAGCTTTGCGCAAATCGGCATAGGTACTGCCCTGCACAATGGGAAACAGGTTTTGAGTATAGCCGTATTTATCAGGGGTTTCGTTAAAGCGTTTAAAGCAACGATCGAGCCAGCGATGTGTGAGGTGCATCGACTTTTCGGCATATTGAAAATCGCTGGGGTACGGCGGACATTCATCAAATGCCATAATGATGTCGGCGCCAATAGTGCGTTGAATATCCATTACCGCCTCGGGTGAAAACATATGTTTCGATCCATCGATGTGTGATTGAAACAAGGCGCCTTCTTCTGTTAACTTACGGGTGCCGGCCAGGGAAAACACCTGGTAGCCGCCGCTGTCCGTTAAAATAGGCCGGTCCCAGCCATTGAAACGGTGCAAACCACCCGCTTTCTCCAACACCCCGGTACCGGGCCGCAAATACAGGTGATAAGTATTTCCAAGTATGATGCTTGCATTCACTTCTTCTTTCAACTGTTGTTGGCTTACTGCCTTTACGCTGCCAACTGTACCTACCGGCATAAAGATAGGCGTAGCTATTTCACCATGATCGGTGACAATATGTCCTGCCCTGGCTTTTGACTGGTTATCGGTTTGTTGCAAAGAGAATTGTAATGCGGCCATTAGTAAATTTATTGGGGTGCAAATATAACATGTTGCGTTGGGTTTATTGAGGAAAACAGCTACAAGCCGCAAGCTCCAAGCTTCAAGCCAAATACAGCCTAAAGCCATAAGCCTAAAGCTAAAAGCAAATACACCGCGACGCGAATTCCGCGCAGAAGTGTATTGCTCGCGGCTTACAGCTTGCGGCTTGTAGCTGATTTGGGTACAACTTCAAATTAAAAACTCATCAGTTTATCCTATTTTCGTGCAAAACCTTCACGGACCGTGCCTAAATTAATTTCTCTTATGGGCGATATACAAACGTTTTTGTTAACCTGGTGGCCTTTGATTTTTTTTTCACTGTTTTGTCTGGTTATACTGATCCAGTTAATTTATTATATCGCATTTTTCAGGCGCGTAGCTTTTTTTAAACCTGCCTCAAAAGAGAAAACGCAAACCCATGCGGTGAGCATCATTGTGTGCGCCCGCGACGAAGCGAATAATCTTACCAAATATTTACCGGGCGTGCTGGTACAAACCTACCCTACCACGCATGAATTAATTGTGGTGAACCACAACAGCCAGGACGAAACCCGTTACCTGCTTGATGAGTTTAAAAAAACTTTCAAAAACCTGCAGGCCATCAACCTGGAACAGGAAGCCCTGGGTATTCCTGGTAAAAAATACCCACTGTCAATTGGTATTAAAGAAGCCAAACACGAAATATTATTACTCACCGATGCGGATTGTGTACCTGCTTCTGAATTTTGGTTACAAAAAATGCAGGATGCCTATCACGATGGGGTGGAGATTGTGCTGGGATATGGCGCTTACAATAAAAAGCCCGGCATTCTGAACAAGATCATTCGCTTTGAAACTTTCCATTCGGCCCTGCAGTATATGTCGTATGCACTTGCGGGTATGCCGTATATGGGTGTGGGTAGAAACCTGTCGTATAAACGTGAATTGTTCTTCCGTCAAAAAGGTTTTTCTTCCATCAACCACGTAGCCAGCGGCGACGATGACCTGTTTATTAACCAGGTGGCTACCAAAGACAATGTAAATGTGGTGCTTGATCCCGAAGCGTTTACCATGTCGGAACCCAAAC
>CBIMFG010000723.1:0-3659 GCA_966243125.1 uncultured Niastella sp. | reverse complement strand
CCGCTTCGCCTTTTTGAATAAGAAATGTTTTAGGGGCGGCTGATTCAGATCTTTGATACAGATATACCGGTTTGCTTTCGATCTTTTCATATACAAAAAGCGAGTCGTAAGTTTTTGGTTTTGTTATTTTAATACGCCGTTCGGTACTGTCGTATTTATCGTTCAGCGCTTTTTGCACATAACAAACCTGGGGCGTAATGGTAAGCTTATACAGGTTGCTGCGCCGGTTAATCAAAAACAGGTTGTATACATATACAACAGGATTTACCAATGCATTCAGCAGCGCCATCATTTTGGGCTTACGCAATACCTGCGGAACCAGTGTGGTGATCATTTTTTTATAGGTTATATCATATATGCGCTCATTCATGTAAGCCTGTTTTTGTTGTTCCTTGTTTAATTTATCTGGCTATGTGGTAAGTATATGATGTTCTTCAAATCATCTTCATCAATAGCCAGGTATCCGCTATCGGGTACATATTCTACATCTACTGATGTTAATGGAAGGTTACCATAGCTGGTGTAACATTCAAGCAGGTGCGGAATTTCTACACCTTCCACTGCCTGTAATGCATCTGTTAGCTGAGCCAGCACAAAGAGGCCATTAAAGGGAAGATTCTGCAGATAGTTGCGGATGGCATTGGGAACGGGTGTGTCCTCTGTGCCATCGAGCCTGTTGCCATTGGCGCCCAGTATAAGCGGGTTGTAATAAATTTGTAACCGCAGCTTAAGCCTGTCGGCCGGTAAACTATCGATCTCAATATCAACACCGGCATCGGCTATTCTGTCAAAATACTCGCGCAGGGCCTTCAACTGTTCTTCGGTTAATGGTGAAAGATTGGCGCCGTTGGTAGTTGCTACTTTAATGCGCAGAAAAACGCGGCCGTTGGGCCGGCGCTGTCTTACTACAGCTGCATATTTAACTATTTTTGAAACTTCGATGATATCATCTGGTAAACCAGTGTTATCATAAAAATCTTCATCAGCTGCCAGGTTATAGCCAAACTGGAATGCTTTTGCTTTCTCTGCATACCAGCGAAGGGAATGCGGCTTCTTTTGGGCAATGAGATCGTTTACTTCGGTTTTATGAATATCCTGTAATTGCTCAATGGTCCACTGACAAACTGCAACAACATAGGTGATCAGTCGCAGCAGGTTGGTTTTACTCCAGGTGGCCGGATTGATGGTAATTTCAATCGAAGCCATTTCGTTAACGAGCGTTGTAGTGAGATCAGTTTGTATTTCTGCTATGGTGCGTGCCATTGTTTGCGTACTATTTTTATGGAAAAAAGATTAGTTAGGCTGGCCGGTTTTGGTTTGCCTGTTTATGGAATTTGGATCGAGGCACTGAATAAAAAAGTCTACCAAAGCGCCGGCTACCAAAAACCAGAACGCGATCTTAAGGTCATTTTGAAAATAGGCCGCGCCGCTTATGGTGGCTACCATGCCCCGCAGTGCAAGCGATAGTTTCAATAATTTTCTTGGTGTTGGGTTGAAATAATGTTTAAGCATAGTCGATTTGTTTAAGAAACAACGAAGTCATTTTCTATAGCCCAGAACTCGATGCCTTCACCAGGTTGCACGGTACCAGGCAAAATAAAGTTGTCGCCGCTTGCCGGTTTGTTGGCGCTGTTGGTAAACAACTGCACCGTTTGTTTTTTCGACAAATCAAATGCGGGTACCTCTATTACTTCACCTGACTGTAAAACATCGGTGAGCGAACGGCCGTTGATGAAGGCCAGTTCCAGTTGTCTTTCTGCATCGCCTAATTCCTGCATGGCAATGTCGGCCCAGGTTTGACCATATGTTACAGTTACTTTAGCCATGGTAAGGAGCGTCTATCAACAATTTGTTGTTGTCAAAAATTATTTTGTTTATCTGCATACCGTCGCCGGCAAATTGTGTGCGCACTTCTCTTAAGAACTCAGCTGTATCTTCAGCTTCAATGTGTTTGAAGGCGCCTACACCTGCTTCGGGGTTTTCTTTTAAACTGCCTTTATCAAAAAGCAGTAACAAGGCCTGGTGTTGCTGATCACAGGTTCCTGCTTTCAGGTCGTTTGCCTGCAACAACAGATCGTTGGTAGTGGTATCTAATAGTATGTCTGTCATAAAATAGTTCCTGTTGTACTGGTTCCTGTTACAGGGCCGCCACCTGAGGGCGCAATCAATCCAAGTGCAGGAACCGAAATAGTGGCATTGCTTTTCAGGTGATTGATGATCTCTCCGGCTATTGCATTCCAGAAATCACGTCGTGTTTGATCAATATCGTCTATATCCTGGTCGTTATAATCCTGCGCTTTGTTATAAAGCGCTGCGCCCAGCAGATCTTTGTTTAAAGCCATTACCGAAGTATGTTTTGTATTTTTGATAATGCCTGTTGCAGCTTTGCATAATCGGGGTTTTGCCCCTGTACAACCACTACTTTCATCACTGCCTGTACGATGAGTTCAAGCGCCTGACGCAACGAATCGTTTTGCTTTTGTATAAGCAAACCGGTGGCGTCCTGCTCCATAAGCGTTTCACCGATCTTCAACCGCCATTTATCCGCTTCACTACAGGCCAATACCATCCATTCGTCGGTATTTTCGATGCGGGTAGCCAACACCCAGCTTCCTTTTTTGGGGAAAATGGTGAGGCTCTCCTGATCGTTCACTACCGGCCGTAAGCGAACGTCGTGGTATTCCAGTTCAGTTTCTTCGTCGTACAATACACAGGTTGATCCGATTGCATCTATACTTTGAACCGTTGCCAGCATAGTAGGGGATGGGCCTACTCTGCCCGACCGTTCATCGAGTAGTTGTCTTATTTCTTCTGCTCTTCCCATTTTACAAGCTGGCTTCTATTTTAATTTTTTGTTTACCGCCGTCTGGCCCGTAGCTGCCTTCTACTGATTCAATAAAATACCTACCGCTTCGCGCCGGGTATTTTGAATCTTCGATTTGTGCAGCCATCGAGGGTTCTGCAAGCGGAAAAAGAAAAGTAGTAAGGGCGCCGTCGTATCCTCTGTTTACAAGCTGTTGTTTTTGGTCGGCTGCTATTCTTTTTAAAGTAGCATCATCCAACCGTATTTTCATTTTTACCTGTTTGGTGTTGGTCTGTTTACCGTCGTGTTCAACAACTTTTGTCTGGCCATTTTTTTCTTTCTGACTTAATACAATGCGTACATCGGTCAGTTCCTTCCGCTCGCTAAATTTCAGTTCGTTGTCCTGGATCACATTCCAGCCGAGGCGAAAGGTTCTGGTGTTCTTGAGATTGGCGTATTTGAGCCCTACGTACAATACATTGAAATCGAAATACACGGTCATCAGCATATTTTCTTTCAACCAGTCGAGCACATCAGCGCCTTTCTTATGTGAAAACTGAACAGGGCTTTCAATTTTTACATCTGGTATTGCCTCGCTAAGTTTTATGTCGGTACCCTTTATCAGATCAGCCAACAGGTCTTTCAGCTTTGTTCCCGCTTTATAGCTTTTGTTAAACCCCATTTTTTTTCGAAGCTGATAACTATACCCTTCGCATTCAATTTCCAACGGTACCGTTGGACTGATTCGACGAATGAAACCTGTAAAGCGAACGGGATTGGTGCCATTATAACCACAGGCAATTGTTACCTTCATCCCTTCCTTAAATTTTAAACCGGTTTCAATACGTTCGTAATT
>CBIMFG010000722.1:0-3660 GCA_966243125.1 uncultured Niastella sp. | reverse complement strand
AGGTGCGTAACATTCTTATTACTAACGTACAGGTAGAAGTGCCCGCTGGTAAACCCGATAAAGGGTATGAAATGGAAGGGCCGGTAGTCACCTATCCGCACAATGTATTTCCCGCTTCTATTACCGGGTTGCCCGGCAATCCCGTCGAAAACATAACGCTGGAAAATATCAGCATCAGCTACGAAGGCGGCGGCAGTAAACAGGTAGCGCATGTTGGTTTCGATTCGCTGTCAAAAGTGCCCGAGCAGGCAGGTGATTATCCTGAGTTTTCTATGTTTGGCGAATTGCCCTGCTGGGGATTGTACCTGCGGCATGCGAAGGGCGTCCTGCTCAAAAATGTAAAACTGCAATACAAAAAAGAAGATTTCAGACCGGCCATCGTGGTTGATGATGTACAGAAATTATTAGTAGAAGGCTTGCAGGTGCCCGCGACCCAGTCGGCCCCTGTGCTCGTATTAAAAGACGTGCCATCGCCATCCCTTTCTGCCATGAAGTTGCCCTACGACAACAGCAAGGCTGTGCTGGTTGTGAAGTAAGGCTGTAAGCCGGTGAACAGCAAATAGATATACTTCTTTCTCCGTAAAATTTGGTAGTCTACCGCTCATGCAGGAAATTGCAGCCCTGTAATTCTTCCCGATGTATGGGAAAAGGGCTTCTCTCACCCTGGCAAGCATTGTATTCCGTTAACAAAATTAATTATGAGCATTCTTTCAAAATTTTCATTGGCAGGCAAAACCGCACTGGTTTCAGGCGCCAAAAGAGGTATCGGTAAATCTATTGCTGTGGCCCTGGCTGAAGCTGGCGCTGACATTATTGGCGTTTCTGCCACGCTGGAATCAGAAGGCAGCAGTGTACAGAAGGAAGTAGAAGCTACCGGTCGTAAGTTTAAGGCTTACCAGGCAGATTTCAACGATCGCAAAGCTATTTATGCCTTCATTGATAAGGTAAAAGGCGAATGCGCTCCTGTTGATATCTTATTCTGCAATGCTGGTACCATTATGCGTAAACCTGCAGCCGAACATCCGGATGAATACTGGGATGAAGTGATCAACGTAAACCTGAACGCTCAGTTTATTTTAAGCCGTGAATTTGGTAAAGACATGATCGCACGTGGAAGCGGCAAGGTTATCTTCACTGCTTCTTTACTGAGCTTCCAGGGTGGTATTACGGTGCCCGGCTATGCTGCCAGCAAAGGCGCTATTGCCCGCTTGATAATGGCCCTGAGTAACGAATGGGCCAGCAAAGGCGTACAGGTAAATGGTATTGCGCCCGGTTATATTTCAACCGACAATACCGAAGCATTGCGTAACGATCCTGAACGTGCCAAATCAATTCTGTCGCGTATACCTGCCGGCCGTTGGGGCGAAGGAGAAGATATGAAGGGCGCTGCGGTGTATCTCGCTTCACCTGCATCTGATTACGTTACGGGAACGATACTTACTGTAGATGGTGGTTGGATGGGTAGGTAGTGAGTGGTGAGTTGTGAGTAGTGAGTTGGCTCGCGATTATTTAAACTTCTAAACATTCGGAAACCCACTCACAACTGACCACTGACAACTCACAAAGTGCCACTTAAAATCCCAAAAACAAAACTTAAAAACAAAGAAACTTAACTATGGATAATCGTTTAGCAATAAGCCCTAACGAAGCAAAGCAAATGGATACGGCCGGTTTGCGTAAGGCGTTTTTGATAGATAAATTGTTTGAAGCAGATGCGGCGCATTTTACTTTGTCGCATTACGACCGGTATATTGCCGGTGGTGTTATGCCGGTAAAAGGTGCTGTAAGCTTACCTAACCCCGAAAAGTTAAAAGCTCAGTTCTTCCTCGAAAGAAGAGAAATGGGCATCATTAACGTGGGTGGTAAAGGAACCATCACTGCCGATGGACAGAAATACGAATTAGAATATAAAGAGGCATTGTATATTGGTAAAGGAACAAAAGACGTGCAGTTTGCTTCAGCCGATGGTAGCCAACCCGCCAAGTTTTATATCAATGCAGCGCCTGCGCACCATACTTATCCCACTAAGAAGATCTCCCGCACCGATGCAGACGTGGTAGAACTGGGTAGCCCGGCAACAGCCAACCACCGCGTGATCAATAAACTGATCGTAAACAGCGTGCTGGAAGTTTGTCAACTGCAAATGGGTATGACCGAATTAAAAAGCGGCAGCGTTTGGAATACCATGCCGGCCCATACACATGACCGTCGCATGGAAGTGTATTTTTATTTTGAAGTACCACAGGGACAAAGTGTTTGTCACTTTATGGGCGAACCGCAGGAAACCCGCCACATCTGGATGCAGAATGAGCAGGCGGTGATCTCTCCCAACTGGAGCATTCACTCAGGTGCCGGAACATCGAACTATACTTTCATTTGGGGTATGGCCGGTGAAAATCTTGATTACGGCGATATGGACCATTGCGCTATTACTGAATTGCGTTAGTAGCTACTGTATCAATGATAATTGTGAGGAGGTCAATACGGCCTCCTTTTTTAATTAAATAGGGGAATGCGGCAACATTCCCCTAAAGCCGGAACAGGTTATTGGCCTGTTTCCATTATTCATCTTTAAACTGCTTTAAAGGTATAAATTATTCCTAAATTGCTGGTAAGAACCTTTTAAGAATGAAACAACGATTTGCTTTGGTATTGCTTACATTAACTGTATTCACTACGTTTTCTTTCTCGCAAATAAACCACACATTGGTGGTAAAGGTCTCAGAAACAAAAGCCGCTATTGAAAAAACAATGTGGGGCATCTTCTTCGAAGATATCAACTTTGGCGCTGATGGGGGTATTTATGCAGAGATGGTAAAGAACCGGTCGTTTGAATTTTTTAAACCCATGATGGGCTGGACGGTGAACCGGAAGAAGTTGGTGGAAGGGGAGTTGTTGGTGATTAACAGAGGTAATGAGAATACCCGTAACCCTCGCTTTTTGCGCGTTACTATGAACCATGCTGCCAAAGGCGATCTGGGATTGACCAATGAAGGGTTTCGCGGCATGGGTATTAAAAAAGGATTGCGTTACGACTTCTCCATCTTATATCGCCAACCCGAGGCGCATACAAAACTGCATATTGAATTAACAGATACTTTAAAAAAAGTGGTAGGTGATACGGTTTTGTCGCTAACCCAAAGCGGCGACAGCTGGCATAAAGCCACCGTAAGTTTTCATGCCAATGAAACCCTGTTGAAGGGCAGCATGAACATCTGGTTCGAAGGCAATGGCACGGTTGACCTGGATATGATCTCGTTGTTTCCCGGTGATACCTGGAAGAACCGCCCCGGTGGCATGCGTGCCGATATGGTGCAACTACTGGCCGACATGAAACCCGGTTTCATTCGTTTTCCCGGTGGTTGTATTGTAGAAGGCTTCGATCTCAATAACCGTTATCGCTGGAAGAATACGGTGGGCCCCATTGAAGAAAGGCAATTGATGATGAACCGGTGGAATATTGAATTTTCTTATCGCAATGCACCTGATTATTTTCAAACCTTTGGCCTGGGTTTCTTTGAATATTTTCAGTTAGCGGAAGACATTGGCGCCGAAGCATTGCCCATTCTGAATTGCGGCATGGCCTGTCAGTTCAACTCCGCAGAGCTGGTGCCCATGAAGGACCTCGATCCATTTATCCAGGATGCATTGGACCTGGTT
>CBIMFG010000721.1:0-3662 GCA_966243125.1 uncultured Niastella sp. | reverse complement strand
GCCAATAAACAAATTCAGGCCTGGATGAAAACACAGCCTAAGGCGCAATTCATAGATGTGTACGATGCTATGCTGGATAATAAAAAGCAAATGCGTGAAGAGTTGTATGTGCAGGACCGCCTGCATATGAAACCTGAAGGCTATGCCATTTGGAAAAAAATAATTACACCATACCTGATTAAATAGAGAAAATGAAGTACCTGAAGATATTATATGTGCAAGTGATCCTGGGCATTATTGCCGGTGTTTTAGTTGGCTGGTTGTTTCCTGAGTTTTGGCAAAGCGCCAAACTCATCAGCGAAACTTTCATCAACATGATCAAAATGGTGATCACGCCGGTGATCTTCCTCACCATTGTGTTGGGCATTTCCGGCGCCGGTGATATGAAAAAAGTAGGTCGCGTGGGATTGAAGTCGCTCGTTTATTTTGAAATAGTAACCACCCTGGCTTTAGTGATAGGCCTGGTAACCGCCAACCTGGTAAAACCGGGCAAAGGCATAAAAGCCAGTCATACCGCAACGCAACAGGTAACGGAAATTTCAGAGCAGGCCAAACATATGAACTGGGGCGAATTCTTCTCGCATATTGTTCCTTCTAACATCATTGAAGCCTTTGCTAAGGGAGATATATTACAGGTTTTATTTTTCAGCGTGCTGTTTGCCATTGGCCTCAAAATGCTGGGCAATTCAGGCAAAGGTTTGTTAACTACATTCGAGAACATCAATAAAGTATTGTTCAATGTGTTGAAGATGGTTATGCGGCTAAGCCCAATTGGCGCTTTTGGCGGTATGGCCTTCACCATTGGGAAGTTTGGTTTTACCACACTGATCGTGCTGGGAAAACTGATGTTGACTTTCTACCTTACCTGTATTGTATTCGTTTTTGTGGTGTTGAATTTGGTTTGCCGTTATTATGGCATCAGTTTGTGGAAGTTGTTGGGTTATATAAAAGAAGAAATTTTAATTGTGCTGGGCGCCAGCAGCAGCGAGGCCGTATTGCCTTCCGTAATGCAAAAATTAACGGCCGCCGGTTGTGAAAAAGAAGTGGTGGGTTTGGTAATACCTACGGGCTATAGCTTCAACCTCGATGGTACTACCATTTACCTGAGCATGGGAGTTATATTTCTGGCGCAGGCGTTTAACATCGATCTTTCCCTGGGCCAGCAACTAACAGTAATAGGCATTCTGTTATTAACCAGTAAAGGCGCCGCCGGCGTTACCGGCAGTGGTTTTATTGTACTGGCCAGTACACTTACCGCATTAAAAGTGATCCCCATTGAAGGACTGGCTTTATTAATAGGTGTAGACCGTTTTATGAGTGAAGGCCGGGCCATCATTAATTTTATTGGAAATACCATTGCCACCGTGTTGATTGCTAAAAGCGAAAAAGCACTGGACATTAATACCTACCAAAGGATTGTTGAAAAGAAAAAGGCGCCCGTTGCTCCCGGAACGCCAATAGCCGAAGCTGTGTAACCAGGCTTCTTACATATTCAGACTTTATTTCTTCATACACAAAATTAATCGTGCATGCAGCATAATACACTTATGCAATGGGTGAACGAAACAGCCCTGCTATGTAAACCCAACAACATTTACTGGTGCAACGGAAGCGCGGAGGAGTATGCGGCCCTATGCGAAACATTGGTGAACAAAGGCACCTTTATTCCGCTGGACCCCAAAAAATGGCCCGATAGTTTTGCCTGCTTTTCACATCCCAGTGATGTGGCGCGGGTGGAGGACCGCACCTTTATTTGCAGCAGAAGTAAGGAAGATGCCGGCCCTACCAACAATTGGGCAGAACCAGGCGCTATGAAACAAACGCTTACCGGTTTGTTCGATGGTTGTATGCAGGGAAGGACCCTGTATGTGATCCCATTTTGTATGGGGCCCATAGGTTCGCCCATGTCGAAAATAGGCGTACAGATAACCGATAGTGAATACGTAGTGGTGAATATGCACATTATGGCCCGCATCAGCGATCAGGTGTTGCAACAACTGGGCACAACAGGCGAGTTTATAAAATGCCTGCATTCATTGGGCGCGCCGTTGCAACCCGGCGAACAGGATGTAACCTGGCCTTGCAATGCCAACACCAAATACATTGTACATTTTCCTGAAGAACGTTCTATAATTTCCTATGGTTCCGGCTATGGCGGCAATGCCTTGCTGGGTAAAAAATGTTTTGCCTTGCGCATTGCTTCGGTAATGGCAAAAGAAGAAGGCTGGCTGGCCGAGCACATGCTGATCTTAGGTATAGAAAATCCCGACAAAGAAAAGATCTATGTGGCCGCCGCATTCCCCAGTGCCTGTGGCAAAACAAACTTTGCCATGCTGATACCGCCCGCAGCATTAAAAGGCTGGAAGGTAACCACCGTGGGCGACGACATTGCCTGGATCTGGAAAGATGAGCAGGGTAAGCTGCATGCCATTAACCCCGAGTATGGATATTTTGGCGTGGCGCCAGGCACCAATTATAAAACCAATCCCAATGCCATGTCGGCTATGAAGCGCAAGGTCATCTTCACCAATGTAGGCGTAACACCCGATGGCGATGTATGGTGGGAAGGGTTAACAGAAAAAGTTCCTGATAACATTATAAACTGGCGGGGCAAACGGTATGAGCCCGGTGCAGGCATGACCGTGGCGCATCCCAACGCCCGCTTTACCGCACCTGCCGGTCAGTGCGATAGCATTGATGCTGACTGGGAAAACCCCGCTGGGGTACCCGTAAGCGCCTTTGTTTTTGGTGGCCGCAGAAGCAGCACCGTGCCATTGATCTATCAGGCCTTTAACTGGAACTTTGGCGTGTACCTGGCCTCCACCATGGGCTCAGAAACTACGGCCGCTGCGTTTGGCGAAAGCGGCAAAGTACGCCGCGATCCGTTTGCTATGCTGCCCTTTTGCGGGTACCACATGGCCGATTACTTTAACCACTGGTTACAGTTTGGCCGCGACCTGCCCAATGCGCCCCGCATCTTTGGCGTGAACTGGTTCCGCAAAAATGAAGCAGGCGAGTATGTATGGCCCGGCTTCAGTCATAACATGCGGGTGTTAAAATGGATCTTCGCACGCGTGAAAGGAAAAGTATCGGCCATTGAAAGTCCTGTTGGCTGGATGCCCCAGTATGAACACCTCAAGTGGGATGGCCTTGACCTGGAAAAACATGACTTCAATCAGTTAATGGAAGTAGACCGCGAAGACTGGAAAAAAGAGTTGCTGGAACATGAAGAGCTCTTCAACCGCATGTATGATAAACTGCCCAAAGAACTATTCTTTATACGCGAATTGTTATTATCATCTCTGTGGCGCTCACCCGAACATTGGGAGAAGCAATTGGAGATGGCGTGATAGAGTTGATCAGTTGACGAGTTAACAAGACCCTGAGCGCAGTTGAAGGGGCTGCTCAGAGACCGGGCGGAGTCGAGAGCTCCCTTAAGCACCCTTGTTAACCCGTCAACTTGTTAACTTGTCAACTAAATGTTAGTTTAGCGCCTTAAATAAACAGGACATGAAAAAGGCATTGGGTTTAGTCATTGTATCCATTTTATTTATAACAGCATGTAATAATAACGAAACTACCGAAAAAAAGAAAGCTGCCATAGCCTGTCCGCCGGGTAGTAAGATAGATGTAGCCACTATTGAAAGCATTACCGGTATGAA
>CBIMFG010000720.1:0-3678 GCA_966243125.1 uncultured Niastella sp. | reverse complement strand
CAAAACAAAATCTGACTTGCCAAAATATACAGATATGAAAAAACACATTGAAATAATACTTGCGCTGATGCTGCTTACAGCAGTATGGAGTTGCAAAAAAGAAGATGTGAATGGTATAAAGCAAAGTGGCGAAGGCGCACCCGGTGTTGTGAGTTCGGTAACTGTGCAAAACGAACATGGGGCTGCAACCATCTCTTATGTATTGCCGAGCGATGAGGACCTTTTATATGTAAAGGCAGTATATACCTTGCCCAACGGCACCGAACGGGAAGTAAAATCTTCTTTTTATACCAACCAGTTACGGGTAGATGGTTTTGCCGATACACTGCCACATACAGTTAAACTGTATGCGATGAACAGAAGCGAAACCGCAGGCGAACCGGTTGAAGTACAGGTGCAACCCCTGGTGCCACATATTCAACTGGCATACCGCAGCCTTGCTGTACGGGCCACAGCAGGCGGTATAAGAATAGTTTCTCAAAATCCATTTAAAGGAGAGGTTGTTATTGTGCCCATGGTCGATTCTGTGAACACCGGTGAATGGAAGCCCCTTGACAATGTATACACCAGCGATTCGGCTATTGCTGTAAGCATAAGAGGCCTTACACCTACGCAAAAGAAGTTTGCCTTTACGGTGCGCGACCGCTGGCTGAACCATACCGATACCCTGTATGCGACCCTTACGCCCAAACAGGAACTGCTCATCAATAAAAACGACTATTCAGTATACCAGTGCGATAATGATACAAAGATGTCGTTTGGTACTACGGTTGATTTAATGTGGAAGGGATTAATGAATAACGAATGGCCCTGTTTGTATACCGATGAAAGTTCGGGCATACCCACTACGTTCACCTGGGCTGTTGGTTCAGCGCCGGTTAAATTAACCCGCTTCAACCTGCTCACCCGCAAAGAAGGTGCGCTGTGGTATTCAAAAGGAAGCCCGCGCCGTTTTGAAATATACGGTTCCAACAGTCCTACCCACGATGGCGACTGGAGTAAATGGACAAAGATCCTTAGCTGCGAAGTGGTAAAGCCAAGTGGGTTACCGCTGGGAACAGAGAATAATGCTGATAATGCCGCCGGAAGCGTTGGTTTCACCTTCGACTTTAATGAAGATACGCCGCCTTACCAGTACCTGCGCTTAAAATGTTTGCAAAACTGGATCGGGTCTTATTTCATTGAGATAGAGAATATGTCGATGTGGAAAACCAATTAACAACGTCGCTGGATTTAATTTTAAAAAAGTAAAAATCAGGTTCATGAAACAATATATTATCAGCATACGAATAGTTTTGTTGATGGCAGTGCTTGGAGGCATGGTGGTTTCGTGTAAGAAAATGGATGACTATAAAAAGTACGCGCAAGGCGGCGAGATCGTTTACCCCGCAACTTTTGATTCCCTGAAAGTGTTTTCGGGCAATGGCCGCGTACTCATCACCGGCTTATTGGCCGGTATTCCCAACGTAACCAAATATCGGGTGTACTGGAACGATGGCCTCGATTCGCTGGAAACGTCCATCATTCGTAAAGGAAAAGTGGATACTATAAAACAGCTCATTGCTAATTTACCCGAAGGGCCCAAAACCTTTACCATTCGTACTTTCGACGATCAGGGCAACCGCTCTATTCCCATGACCATAACCGGAAATGTATACGGCGCCAACTTTCAGAAATCGGTAGATGAACGTGGGAACCGGGGTATCCTGAGTTCGATCGTAAACACCAATGGCGTTGCAGAAATTTACTGGGCCAATGTAGATGCCTATGTTGGGGTGCGGGGCATGCACATTCATTACTTCGATGTGAATAATAAAGAATATGATTTTATTGAACCTATGAAGGGAAAAGATCAGGTGACCACCCTGCCTGATATTAATTTGTACAAACCCATTACTTATACTACCCTGTACCTGCCCGATACCGTAAGCATTGATACATTTACCGTAACCCCTAAAGCCATGCCGGCTTTTACGGAAATTACCCTGTTGAACAGTGTATATCCGGTGGCCAACAGGGCCAATGACGGCAACCGCTGGGCCACCCTGCGCGACTGGACCACCAATAACGCAGCCATGACCCATAAAGATAATAATGGTGTATATTATGGCGGTACATCAATTGGTGACAAGAAAATATATTTTGAAGCCGGCTGGGGCGCCCCTGCCATTAGTAATGGAAAAATACACCAGGTAGTTACTCTGGCGCCGGGAAACTATAGTTTTGAAGGGGAAGTTGACAGGTGGTCGGTAGGTTCTAAGAACGATACCTACCTGACTGCTGCGCTTGGGGCTAACGGTTTGCCCGATGTAAGCAACATCAGTAGTGCATATTCCTATAAAAGAGTAGATAACGGTTCAAGGGTTATAACTACATTTACATTAGCCCAGCAAACAGTCGTTTCACTGGGGTTGGTACTCGATATGGCAGATGATGGCGAAGCCATGCGTTTCAATAATTTGCGGTTATACATAAAATAAAATTTCCTGATGTACAAAGGCAGCGTGATCCGTATTGGTATATTTTTTTTATTACTGGCATTTGATATAGTGTGTGTACAGGCGCAAACAGGCAAACCACTGCAGTTATGGTATAATAAACCAGCGATGCAATGGGAAGAAACCCTGCCACTGGGAAATGGCCGGCTGGGTATGATGCCCGATGGCGGCGTGATAAAGGAAAGTATTGTGCTCAATGATATTACGTTGTGGTCGGGTGCGCCGCAGGATGCAAATAATTATAATGCAAATAAGAAACTACCTGAAATACAGAAACTGCTGCTCGAAGGAAAGAATGATGAGGCGCAGGAATTGATCAATAAAGATTTCGTTTGTACCGGCAAGGGGTCGGGTGCCGAGCCTTTTGGCTGTTTTCAAACCCTGGGTCGCTTAGGCCTTGCTTTTAACTATAATGATCAGCCGTATGCTAATTACAACAGACAGCTTTCGCTCAATGATGCCACAGCTGCCTGTTCGTTTAAGATAGGTGATGTTACTTATAACAGGGAATACTTCACCAGTTTTGGCAATGATGTAGGTATAGTGAAGCTTACTGCCAGCGCTGCCCGCAAATTGAATTTTGAAGTATCGCTGTCCCGGGAAGAAAAAGCAACCGTTACTGCTTCGGGTAACAAACTCGAAATGTATGGCCAGCTGGAGAATGGCACCGATGGCAAAGGCATGCAATATGTTGCTTTTGTTCAGCTAAAGCTAACCGGCGGAAACGTATCAACCGCCAACAACAAACTGGTAGTAGAAGATGCTACCGAAGCCATTCTGTATTTTTCGGCTAAAACCAGTTATAAGGATGCGGCGTTTCGCCAGCATGCACAGCAATTGCTCGACAAAGCCATGCTGGTATCTTACGAAACAGAAAAGAAAAATCACCTAAGCAACTATGCAAAGCTGTTCAACCGTCTACAGCTTGATTTGGGGTCATCAGGTGATGATGAATTGCCAACAGACCAACGGTTGGATAAATTTTACAATGCCCCTATACCCGATAACCGGTTAACGGTGTTGTTTTACCAGTACAGCCGTTACCTTTCAATCAGTAGTACCCGCGTTGGTTTGCTGCCCCCCAATTTACAGGGACTGTGGGCGCACGAGATCCATACACCCTGGAATGGCGATTATCACCTGGATGTAAATGTGCAAATGAATCATTGGGGCGTTGAAC
>CBIMFG010000719.1:0-3680 GCA_966243125.1 uncultured Niastella sp. | reverse complement strand
CGCAGGTATTTGCGAAGTTTTAACCCGGCTTTTACATAACCCAGTAGGCCCTTGCCAACAACCGGATAATAATCAACCTGTACGCCTTCACTTTTCAATGACTCGCCCTGGTCTTTAATAAAGGGAATGATGTTAAAATCTTTATTATTGCCGCTGCAAACAAAAAGCACTTTCATATAATTCAATATATCATGGTAATAAAATACTGGGTTTCCCTTTTTTTAGTTCTCCCCCAGCTAAAACATCCTGGTAGGTTTGCATAAACGCTTTCCCCATTCTATTTAAAGAAAACGATGCTTCAATGATCTGCCTGCCTGCCTTTCCAAAAGCTGTACATTTTTCAGGGTCGTCAATCAGTCCGGTTATCAGTGCGGCAATTTCTTTATCCGAATGTTGGGTAATCAGGTAACCGTTCACCTGGTCATGCACTATCTCTTTTGTTCCACCGGCATAATTGGCAATAACAGGTTTGGCCAGGCACATATATTCAATGATGGAATTTGAAATTCCTTCCCCGGTTATTTTATCGGAGAAGAGCACGCCAACGGTACAGCTGTTCACCAATGCCTCTACATCATTAATTCTTCCTGTGAGAATGATTCTGGGGTTGCGAAGTGCCAGTTCCTGTTCAATTGCCGACATTTCGGTGCCGTCGCCCACTGCAACAAAACTGATATCATCCCTGGTACGGGTAATTTGTTCGGCAATTCTGAAGAATAACGGATAATCTTTTTTGTCGGAAAAAGAGGCAACCATTACTACTGAATAAGGAGTAGTGATGCCATATTTTAATTTTATCGTTTCCGGCGCACACAGGTTTTCGAAACGATGAAGGTTTATGCCGTTATAAATTACCTTGGTTTTCCTTGCTGGTGGTTTAAAGGCATGTAACCCTGCCTGTGAGTTGGATAGAATGATCTTTGAAAAGCTGAAATTGATATAATCAACTATGCCATTTAACGACCACCTGGTAATATTGGATGGGGCGCCGGTAATTTGGCTATTCACCAGTGGTATACCCTGTGCTATGGCAGCCGGAATGGCGAATAAGTTTTGCATGCGGCCCCAGGTATGAATGATGTGCGGATTGAACTGTTTGCATTTTTTATAGAATTTAAAAAAAATGCTCAGGTCGTTCTTTTTCCAGAACTTTTTAATGACCTGGTAGTTGAGGTTTAACTTGTAAAAGGAAGGATAATCGATCATGGGATCGGTTACTACCACCATTAATTCATATTCCTCCTTAGCCTGCAAATAAGTAAGCAACTCTATCAGTCGCCTTTCTTTCCCGCCCCCTTTTATACTGCCTATAAAAAAGAGTATACGGGTCTTTGGATGGTTTGGTTTCATGTGAAATATTTTCTTTGTGAACTATGCTAGGCAGGGGCATTCAGGTAGGTACTACTGGTGATGGGTTTATCAGTCTTTGAAAGATAGCTGAGCAATTGCCGGGTCACTATTCTGTAACCATGATAATGGGCTACATATTGCCGGGCATTTTCCGAAATCAGCTGGTACAGCTCCGGTGATAAAGTAGCGTGTTGCTGGCACAGATCAAATACATCGGTGTACACTATGCCCAGTTGGTGGTTGGAAATAATGGAATCGGGGTTAACATTTACGGTTGAAATAACCGGGGTGCCAACCGCCCATGCTTCCAGAAAGGTATTGCTGAAGCCTTCAAAACGCGAAGTGTTCAATAAAAACTTTGCCTTAGCCAAAAAGGGAAGCACCTGTGCTCTTTCTAAAAAACCTGGAAACTGTACATTCGGTAACTGTTGCAATTTTTTCAGGTAGGTGGTAGTTTCTTCATCGCTGTTTGAACCGGCTTTTCCTGCGACTAAAAATTTTTCATGTTTTAAAAGAGAGGCAATCTGATACAACAGCTTAAGGTTCTTTGGATATCTATACAGGCCAAGCCAGGCTATATAACCGTTTGATGGTTTTTCTGCTGGCAACTCCTGATATTTTAAATAAAATGGATTTAAAATTTTTATGGCCGATTTATTCGGGAACCTCTTTTGGATCTTTAATAACTGATAATTATTCTGACATAAAATATGATGCGACATTTTGAGGCCCCAGTGCAATATAAATTGATGAATGGCTGAATAAGTGTCGCGGAACCGTTTATCAAGGTGTGCGTCGCTTGAAATACGCTGAATGTATTTAACATGTAAGATGCGGCAGGTGACGGCCAGTACTAATGTTCCCCAGCCTGCAATGCCGGAATAGAGATAGTCGGGTTTTGCCTTTTTTATTTTCTTATACATATGAGGTAACCGGTAATAGATCCAACGTAACCACCGGATGCCTTTATTGAAATCATACATAGGTATGATCCTGATGTTCCGGCATTCTTCCTTCAATACAGTTTTACTATTCGCATTCGTCATAACCGATACTTCCTGCCCTTCAGCTAAAAGGCCCAGTATCCAGCCATAGGTTTGAACTGCAGACCCACCTGTGGGTTTTTCATTTACCTGCATCAGGTTAATGATCTTCTCGTCAATAAATAAGAACCTTGCCATTTCTTTAGAATTTGAAAATGAGGATTTGAGTTTACACGATCTCTGGTTGTTTGAAAATGTAGGGCTGCTCTTCGGGTACTTCGCCCTGTTTCGATACAGGTAACATAAGTACTAAGATCTGTAGTACCGATGCGGCGCATTCGGTATAGCGGCCGCTACCGGTGTAGGCCAAAAAAGTTGCACAGCAGAATAGAATGATCAATTTCTCCTGGTAGGTATTGGATGCCCTGAACGATTGCAGGAAGGCAGTACCCATCATAAGCAGGTAAAGGGCTACGCCTATCAGTCCGCTCGAATGGGCTATGTTGGTTAAATCGCCATGCAGGCTTCTGTCGCCCAAAATGCCTTTGCCATAATTGCCGTTGCTGTTAAACAAATCGTAACCAAACCAGGGACTATAAGCATTGTAAACGAACATATCGTTGTATAAAAGATCGTATTCCTCAAACCGTTTTTCTTCTGCCAGTTCCCGGTCATCCAGTTTTCTCAGCGCCACCCGTTCGTTAAACTCGCCCAGGAAATCAGTTTGACTGGCAACGATGTAACCAATAACTCCTAAAAGCACCAGGCCCATGATTAACAACTTTGCCTTTTCCCGGGTTAGCATGGTCATCAGGTTTATGAGAATAGCCATAGCGCTTAAACTCATTACGGTGCGGCGCAGCGAAAGCATAACAAGCAGGAAAGAGACGATGGCAACACCCAGGTAAAGCAGTTTTTTTTCGTTGATGCCCCTGTTAAACACTACAAAAATGGCAAAGGGTAGTGTATTGAAGGCAGCAGCATACAGGTTGCCATATAAAACACCTGATTTAATACCATACATTTCTGCCGGTGCATACTTGTATGCGGTGGCAGCCATCGAATTCATGATAAAAATTATAAGGATCAGCAACGTTGCCTGCGACAATTCCTTGTATATGACCTCTGACGGATATTTTTTGTAAAGAACGCCAATGATGGGCACCGACGCAAAAATCCACATGGCCGAGAATACAAAAGGCCGGATCTCAACCAGGTTGTTCGACCGGTTCATCAGCAAAAGAAAATATATAATCAAAAAAATGGCCCAGATATTTTGCCTGATGAACGATTTGTTCCTGATCATTTGTAAAACAATGATCAGGGTTAGGAGTCCATAATGAAGAA
>CBIMFG010000718.1:0-3693 GCA_966243125.1 uncultured Niastella sp. | reverse complement strand
TTGATTTTATGGTAAAAGATGCCATTGGCCGTAAATGGCAGCTGGGCACTATTCAGGTAGATTATAATTTGCCTGAGCGTTTTGAGCTTACCTACATTGGCGAAGACAATGCCAGGCATCGCCCTGTTATGATACACCGCGCTCCTTTTGGCAGCATGGAGCGGTTTATTGCTGTACTTACCGAGCATTGTGCTGGAAAGTTCCCTTTATGGCTTACTCCTACACAAGTGAAGCTGCTTCCTATAAGCGATAAATTTTTGCCTTATGCCGAAACTGTTTTGAAGCAGTTGAAAAAAGCCGGCATCCGGGCTGAAATTGACGATCGCAACGAAAAAATAGGCAAAAAAATAAGGGATACTGAACTGGCAAAAATACCATACATGCTGGTGATTGGTGAAAAGGAAGTGGCTGAAGAAAAGGCTGCTGTTCGTCGTCAGGGTAAAGGAGATATAGGGGTAAAATCAATTGAAGCAATCATTGCAGATCTGAGGCAGGAAATTGAGGAAAAAGCAGTTGTTGGGTAAGAATGCTAGCCGCTACCAGAATCTAAAATGCCTTCGAACTATTTCCTTTTTCCGCACCGATACAGGCAATTGCGTACCATCCTTTAAGTAAAGCAAACTTTCTTTTGTATGATATTGATCAATGTAACTTTTATTGACCAGGTAGGAATGATGGATTCGCAGGAAGGTATTGGGCAATAGTTCCTCATAATACTTAAGCGCCCTGGAGACGACCATCTTCTTTCCATCATTAAAGAAAAAAGTAGTGTAACAGTCATCTGCCTGCAGGTAACAGATGTCCTTAAACTTAGCGATCTGCACAGCTTGATGTGTCCGCAATGCGATGTGGTCCTTAGGCTTATTTTTGTGGTAACTGTGCAGGGTAATGTCAATCTGTTCCTGCAGCAGGGGTTGTGCATTGGATACTCGTTGTAACGCATCTCTAAGCTCATTTTTATCAACGGGCTTCAGCAAATAATCAATGGCGCCATACCGAAAGGCCCGAACGGCATATTCCTCGTGAGCGGTAAGGAAGATCACTTTGCACTGAGCCGGCGACATTTGTTCCAGGATATCGAAACCAGTGCCATCCGGGAGGCCGATGTCCAATAACAACAGGTCCGGTTTGGTAGCTTTGATGAGGACAAGCGATTCATGTACGGTGGCACAGGAACCAATAACCGTAAATCCAGGTTGCTTTGTAATAAAATTCTCTAAACCTTTTCTGGTCAAAGTTAAGTCTTCGACGATAATGACTCTTATGGAGGAGTGAGGGTTCGGGTTCATGGTGAATGAATTAAGCAATCGTTATTAAATTTAAATTTTTTAAGATTATAATCTTTGTCCATTGAAAAAAAGGAGGAAAAAACGGTACAGATGATCGGGTGAGAGATACGCAATGACGAGGGGTGAGTAATGTATACAAAAACAAGGGCCCCACCGTGGTGGGACCCCGTTTGTTAAACAATGCCGGATATTTATCTATCCCTGTATGATCTTGGAAACAAGCGGTGAAGCGGACTTCTGGCCGTTTACACCAATAGCTATCACCTGAAACCAGTACTTCTCTTTTGATTTAAGACCGGTAAAGGTATGAGAGAGCTCGGTGGTGACCTGGTTGATCCATACATTATCTCCTGTAAGCGGATCGGTAGTATACTGGTGAATGTACGCTTTGGCGCCTGCCACCCTTTTAACCTGAGTAACCGCCTCGCCGGCTTGATCAATAATTACCTTCAGATCTTTAATAGCCGTTAAAACCGTTGCTCCCCTCGCCTTTCTCAGCTTAAAGCCGCTGCTGACCAACTTGGCCGGATCTCCATTACAGATGGCGGTTACATACGCTGCCAGTTCAGTTAAAAGGCCAATTACCTCAGCCCTTGTAGCATTTCTGATAAACCGTATTTCTTTATCGCCTTTGCGTGCGCCGGTTATGGAGCCCTGATACTCAGGGAGTACCTTTTCAAGGCTGCCCAAAGCAGCGGGCGGCGTAGGAAAAACAGGATTACCCGTTAGCCCGGTTTTAACGTCGTATCCAAAACTGATCAAATCGTTATCGGGCATTTGTTTAAACCCGTTTGTAATTTGATGTATCATACTTGTACATTTAATTGTTTGAAAATATAGATTCCTGCTACAAAACCTTAACCGGTTACTTTATTGGCCAATAAAAAGTGACTTGCTGGATCAAAATAAACGAAGATGTAAATGCAAATTTTAGTCAATACGTATGTGTAGGGGGATATTAAGTATTCGTAGGGTTTTTTCGGATATTCGTCGAATACTACCCCCTCAAAAAAGTCACTTTTTATGTGTATAAGTGAACTTTTTTTGAAATCAATGCACTTCAACTAAAATGTCATCTACTTTTAATAAAAAAGATGTTATAACCGGCAGAAATTAATTATCTTCTCTTTAGTTGATGTTAACCAGGATAAAAAATAAATATCTCCAATGAAAATTGTGTTATAAATACCTATTTTGAAAGTAATGGCCCGCAAAAAAGTGTTATGACTCCCGAAAAGTAATTATCATCCTCAAAAAAGTAACTATCGTCCGGAAAAAAGTAAGTATAGCCCCCGAAATTTGCCCAATTATTTCCCTATCCGAAATCTCATTTTGCAACAGGATTGTCTGCTGTTGTAATATATTTTGAGCTGAGCAATTTAATTTTTCCAAAAAGCGGATATGAAGTCTTTGTGTTTCCTATGTCGATGGTTTTTTGTTTATACTTTATTTCAATGGTGCCAGCTGTGTAGGATGGTTCTTCAATATGGTCAACATACTGGATTCTCAATATCTTAACGTTGTTTTTATAGAACGTAAGAGTCTCATCAAGGTAGCCTGATAGTTCTAGTATGTCATATTCAAGAGCTATCTTTTTGTAGGTGAATAGTAAAGCTTTAAATTTTATTTTAATGCTGCTTTTAGTCAGAGATATTTCAATTGTACGCGCATATAAAATAAGGCAAATAAGGATGGTTAGTATAATGGATGTGAAAAAAATTATTGGTGCTGAACTGATACATAGAATGAAGTTGGCGCTAACAGTAAGGAATATAAAAAGATACTCGTAAGAGTTGGGATTATTTCTAAATGTAAGGGTGTCCATATTTTGTGTAGCTGTGAATTGTTACCAAATGTATCAATTTATTCTTCGCCAGGTTACTTCTGGTGAGTTGAAATATTGTTATACATATCGCTTATTTAATGCAACGGAAGCCTTTTTCAAGTGGTCATACATTAAATTAAACTCGTATAACCACCCACCCTTGCCATATGACAAAAAAACTTATTCTTGTTTTACTATTGCCCTTTATGGCCGATCTGGTGGTGTCCTGTTGCCATTGTTTGGACACGCTTACGCATCATTATTCTAATAAAGCCATTGTTGTAAGTGCCCTTGATAACAGTGGAAAGGAGCCAAAAGAAGTTTCAACCGGCAGAGTTTTTAAAACAGCCTATGGCATACGGGTACAACTGACCCGTGAAAAATTTGCCCGTATTAATAAGCCGCAGATCGTATTTGGACAGGCCGCCTATGCATTTAGTTGCAGGTGTGGGCCAACCGATGAATTTTTACCCAACGACAGTATAACCGCTATCAGAATACTTACGCTGCACGACTTCAACAGCGATCACCCCGCTAATGCTGATGTGTCTGGTTATTTCAAGGTCTATATGTCTGCTG